>DATGHI010000001.1:0-12440 GCA_035308065.1 Gammaproteobacteria bacterium
CCGTCCCGCGGCCTGGTGTACGTGTACACCCCGGATGCGAGCGGGCAATGGCAGTTCACGAACAAGGTTCCGGGGGAGAGCATCTTCATGGGATTCGCCGCCACGGACGACTGGCTGGTTACCGGCTCGCCGTCGAAACCCGATGCAGTAGCCGTCTACACGCCGGCCACCACGGGAGGCTGGCAGGTGGACCAGACGCTGACCGCGGATCCGGGCGCGACCGGGATCTACGGCGTCGGTACCGCGGTCTCGGGCTCCCTGCTGGCGGTCACGGCGGGCCCCGACTCGCAAGTGTGCCCCGCTTCCGGTTGCGGATCTCCTAGTCCGCCCGCCCCCGGCCGGCTCTACGCCTACGGCCTGGCGGCGGGCCAATGGCAGCCCATGGGCATCTATGCGTCCCCGGAGGTGAAGAGTCTGCTGATGGAGGACGCAGTGATCACCGACGGCAGGACCGTGGTGGCGGACGGCATAATGACCGACACCGACGGGCAGAAGCAGTCGGGCTTCGTAGTCATGCAATCGGGAAGCGTGCCCATGGGTTATGCGCCGGTGACGACGGACGGTGGCTACACCACCACCTCGAGCAGCGGAGAATTCGGATGGTTACCGGCTCTCTTGCTGTTCGCGCTCGTGGGTTTGCGGCGCTGCTGAACCGCGCGTCCCGGATGAGACCTGGCCGTCAGTACGGCGTCAGGGAGTAGGGCCGGCTTCGGTGCGCCACCGCCCAGGTCTTGTTGGGCTTGGCCTGCATCACGAACCGCAGTTCTCCGCCCGCCATGATCTCCTCGTGCTTCAGGTAGTCCCGATCCAGGGGCTTGCCGTTCAGCGTCACCGCGTCCACGTAGGGATGGTCGTCGCTCAGGCCTTCGGCCACCACCGTGAAGTCCTTGCCGTTCGCCAGATGCAGGGTCGCCTTGTCGAGGAAGGGCCGGCCGATGACGTACTCGTTGCTGCCGGGCGCGACCGGATAGAAGCCCAGCGCCGTGAACACGAACCAAGCTGACATCTGCCCCAGGTCGTCGTTCCCGGAGAGGCCGTCTGGGGTCGGGGCGTACTGGGTATCCATGATCTGCTTCACGCGTTCCTGGGTCCTCCAGGGGGCGCCCGCATAATCGTAGAGATAAGCGATGTGGTGGCTGGGCTCGTTGCCGTGGGCGTAGTAGCCGATGAGGCCTGAGATGTCCTCGACGTCCGCGAACTCCTTGGGATCCACCTTGGTGTCGAACACTGCATCGAGCTTCGCCACCAGCTTGCCGTCGCCGCCGAGCGCGCGGATGAGCCCGCCGATGTCCTGGGGCTCGTACCAGGAATACTGCCAGGCATTGCCTTCGGTGTAGTCGCTGCCGTAGCCCACCGCCGCGGGATCGAAGGGCTCGTTGAAGCTGCCGTCGGTCTTCTTGGCGCGCACGAAGCCCGTCTTGGGGTCGAAGACGTTGCGCCAGTTCTCGGCGCGCTTGTAGAACGCCTTGGCGGTCGCTTTGTCGCCCATGGCCTCGGCCATGCGGGCGATGGTCCAGTCGTCGAAGGCGTACTCGACGGTCTTGGACGCGGCCTCCTTCTCCTTGTCGATGGGCACGTAGCCGAGCTGCGTGTAGTACTTGAGCCCGCCGTACGGCCCGTAGTCGGCACTCGCGAGCATCGCCTTGAACGCCGCGTCCACGGGATAGCCGCGGATGCCCTTCATGTAGGCATCGGCGATCACCGGCACCGCGTGGTAGCCGATCATGCACCAGGTCTCGAGGCCGGCGTAGGACCAGACCGGCAGGATGCCGTAAGGGCTCGCCTGCTGGAACGCGATCATGGAGCGGATCACGTCCTCGGTGCGCTTCGGCGGCTGGATCAGGGTCAGGAGCGGGTGCTCCGCGCGGTAGGTGTCCCAGAGCGAGAAGGTGGAATAGAAGTCGTAGCCTTCCGCCTGATGCACGGCGTTGTCCGGGCCGCGGTAGCGGCCGTCCGTATCCATCGCCAGGTTCGGCGCCAGCAGGGCGTGGTAGAGGGCCGTGTAGAAGCTCTTCTCCATGGCGGGCGGAGCCTGCGCATCGATCACGCTGAGGGCCTGGCTCCAGGCGTCGCGCGCCTGCGCGCGGGTCTGGTCGAAGTCCCAGCCCGGGAGTTCCGCGTCCAGGTTCTGCACTGCGTTGTCCTCGCTCACGGGCGAGAGGGCGACCTTCACCAGCAGCACGGGGGAGGCGGGCACGCCGAAATCGAACACGCCCTCGAGCGCGCGGCCTTCCAGTTGCTGTCTCTCCTCCGGCGTGTCGTCGGCGGGCGGCGCGAAGCCCTTGTAGTCGACGTTCTCCTCGCGGTTGTAGAACGCGTGGCTGCGGAGCGGCTCGGAGAAACGCATCGCGAAGTAGAGTTGCCGCCCCGGCGCCCAGCCGCGGGT
Organism: Gammaproteobacteria bacterium; assembly: GCA_035308065.1. Lineage (GTDB taxonomy): Bacteria > Pseudomonadota > Gammaproteobacteria > Natronospirales > REEB76 > DASUBN01. Next base: position 2,387 of record DATGHI010000001.1, read on the forward strand.
CTCGCGGAAGCCGGTGACGGTGCCGTCGGCGCGCAGGCGCAGGCGCGACCAGAGCACCTTGCCGGGATAGTCGTAGATGCTGGGACGCAGGTCCAGGAGCACGTGGGCGGGAGCGCCCTGGGGGAAGGTGTAGCGCTCCAGGCCCACGCGGCGGGTGGTGGTGAGTTCGACGCGCACCTTGTAATCGGAGAGCGTCACCGCGTAGTAGCCGGGCTGGGCTTGTTCGCTGTCGTGGCTGAACCGCGAGCGGTAACCGCTGCCGGGCTTGTCCGCGTCGCCGGGTTCGAGCCGGACGTCGCCGCTGACGGGCATGAGCCGGACGTCGCCGAGGTCCGAGTGCCCCGTGCCGGAGAAGTGGGTTTGGGAGAAGCCCAGGATGGTGGGGTCGCTGTAGAGGTAGCCCGCCGCCCACTTGTAGCTCTTATGGAAGTCGCGCGTGTCCGTGTCGGGGCTGAGCTGCACCATGCCGAAGGGGACGGTGGCGCCCGGGTAGGTGTGGCCGCCCTCGCCGGTGCCGATGAAGGGGTCCACGGAGGCATAGGGCAGGTCGGCGGCGGAGACGCCGGCCACGGATGCGGCGGCGAAGGCCCCCGCGAAGAGGACGGGGAAGAGGCGGAGCGGCATGGGGCTTCCTCTCGGGCTGTGCGTGGGTTTGTAGCGGGGCGCTGCCGATAATATAGTGCAGCGGCGTCATTTGACGCCACGCCGGCGGGATGGGCATGGACGAGGACCACAAGAACCGCAACCGCCTCGCCTTCGGCGTGGTCACCGCCGTGTTCTTCATGTGGGGCTTCATCACGGTCCTGAACGACGTGCTGGTGCCGCACCTGAAGTCCATCTTCGCGCTGGATTACACCCGCATCATGCTGATCCAGTTCACCTTCTTCGGTGCCTATTTCCTGGTGTCCCTGCCTTCGGGCAAGCTGGTGTCCTCCTTCGGCTGCAAGAACAGCATCATCCTCGGCCTCGCGGTCGCGGGCCTGGGCGCGCTGCTCTTCGTTCCGGCGGCGGCGATCCCTTCCTATGGGGTATTCCTGACGGCGCTGTTCGTGCTGGCGAGCGGCATCACGCTGCTTCAGGTGGCGGCGAACCCGTACGTGAGCCTCCTGGGCGAGCCGCGCGGCGCCTCGAGCCGCCTCAACCTGTCCCAGGCCTTCAATTCCCTGGGCACCGCCATCGCCCCCAAGTTCGGGGGCCTCTTGATCCTCTCGGTTTCGGTGCTGGGCGCCGCCGAGTTCGCGAAGCTGGACCCGGCAGGACAGCTCGCCTACCGGCTGCAGCAGGCCCGGGCGGTGGAGGGCCCCTACATCGGCATCGCCTTGACGCTCTTCGCCCTGGCGTTCGTCGTGTATCTCTTCCACTTGCCGGAAGTGCAGGAGGAAGCAGGCGCGGCGCCGACCGCCCATCCCTTCCTGCAGGCGCTTTGCCACCGGCATCTCTTCTACGGCGTCGCCGCCATCTTCCTCTACGTGGGGGCGGAGGTGTCCATCGGCAGCTTCATGATCAATTACGTCTCGCTGCCCGGCATCGGCGACATGCCGGAGACCCGGGCCGCGAACTTCGTCTCCCTGTATTGGAGCGGGGCCATGCTGGGGCGCTTCGTGGGCTCCGCACTGCTGCGCCGCGTCGGACCGCGCGCGCTGCTGGCCGTGTTCGCGGCGGTGGCGGCGGCGCTGGTGCTCGCCACGATGCTCACCCAGGGCATGACCGCCGTGTGGGCAGTGGTGGCCATCGGGCTCTTCAACTCCATCATGTTCCCCAACATCTTCACCCTCGGCATCGAGGGGCTCGGGCCGCTCACGGGCCGGGCCTCGAGCCTGCTGGTCATGGCCATCGTGGGCGGGGCGGTGGTCCCGGTGCTGCAGGGCGTGCTCGCGGACCGCTTCGGCGTGCACCACGCCTTCGTGCTGCCCTTCCTCTGCTATCTCTACATCCTGTTCTACGCCCTCGACGGCTCGAAGCCCGGGCGGGACTCGCCGCTCGCGGGACGCGCCCATGGGTAGCGTCGTCTGCTTCGGCGAGGCGCTGATCGACTTCCTGGCAGCAGAAGAGACGCCGGGAGCGCCGCGGCCCTTCCTGCGTTACGCGGGCGGCGCGCCGGCGAACGTGGCGGTGGCCGTGGCGCGCCTCGGCACGCCGGCGGCCTTCGTGGGCATGCTCGGAAAGGACATGTTCGGGGATTTCCTGCTGGATAGCCTCGAGGCGGCGGGGGTGTCCACGGCCTACGCGGTGCGCACCGACGCCGCCAACACGGCGCTCGCCTTCGTGACCCTGGACGCCAGGGGCGAGCGGCGCTTCAGCTTCTACCGGCCGCCGGCGGCGGACCTCTTGTTCGGCTCGGCCCATTTCCGTGAGGAGTGTTTCGCCGACGCGTCCGTCTTCCATGCCTGTTCCAACAGTCTCACGGAAGCGGCCATCGCGGAGACCACCTTCGAGGGCCTGCGCCGCGCCTGGGCAGCGGGCGCGCTGGTGAGCTTCGATCTCAACCTCAGGACCAATCTCTGGCCCAAGGGCGAGGATCCGCGGCCGCGGATATGGACCGCCCTCAGGGAGGCGGATGTCGTGAAGCTCTGCGGCGCGGAACTCGCGTTCCTCGCAGAACCCCTGGGCGGCGAGGCGGCGGTGCTGGAAGAGCTCTGGCGCGGCCGCAGCCAGTGGCTCCTGGTCACGGACGGCGCCGCACCCTTGCGCCACTTCAGCCGCGGATCCCGGGGGACATTCCCTAGCTTCAAGGTGGAGACCGTTAACACCACCGCCGCCGGCGACGCCTTCGTGGGCGGACTCCTGAGTTCGCTCTTGTCCGGGGGCGTGACGTCGGCGAGCCTGCAGGCTTTCCTCGCCGACCCGGCCCGGGTGCAGGCGGCGCTGCGCTTCGCTTCCGCCTGCGGCGCGCTGGCCGTGACCCGCCACGGGGCCTTCGAGGCCATGCCTGCCCGGGCGGAAGTGGAGACCTTCCTCAGGGAGCGGGCGTGAGCGCCGACCCGGCGTTCCGTTCCCCGGAATTCCTGCGGGCCCATATCGCCAAGACCCTGGCGTTCTATCACCCGCGCTGCATCGACCCCCGGGGCGGCTTCTTCCACTACTTCATGGACGACGGCCGGATCTATGACGCTGGTCACCGTCATCTCGTGAGCAGCACCCGCTTCGTCTTCAACTACGCCATGGCGCTGGGCGAGTTCGGCGAAGCTGCGTATCTCGACGCGGTGCGCCACGGCTTGCGGTATCTGCGGGAAGTGCACCGCGATGCGCACACGGGCGGCTATTGCTGGACGCTTCGGGATGGCCGGCCCGAGGACCGCACTAATCATTGCTACGGCCTCGCCTTCGTGCTGCTCGCCTACGCCAAGGGGCGCGAAGCCGGCGTCACGGAGGCGGCGGCGTGGATGGACGAGACCTGGGCATTGCTGGAGGGACGCTTCTGGGACGCGGACGCGGGCCTGTACCGGGACGAGGCCGGTCCCGACTGGGTGTTCAGCGATTACCGGGGCCAGAACGCCAACATGCACATGTGCGAGGCCATGCTCGCGGCCTACGAAGCATCGGGCGAAGCGCGTTATCTCGAGCGGGCCCATGCGCTCGCGGACCACATGACGCGGCGCCAGGCGGCCAAGGCCGGCGGTCTCGTGTGGGAGCATTACGACAAACATTGGGAGCCCGACTGGGCGTACAACCGGGATGATCCCAAGCACCTCTTCCGTCCCTGGGGTTTCCAGCCGGGTCACCAGACCGAGTGGGCTAAGCTGCTCCTGATCCTCGACCGCCACCGGCCCGAAGCCTGGCTGCTCCCCACGGCGCGGCATCTGTTCGACACGGCCCTCGCCCGGGCCTGGGACCGGGAGTGGGGCGGCATCTGCTACGGCTTCGCGCCCGAGGGCAGGGTCTGCGATGCGGACAAGTATTTCTGGGTGCAGGCGGAGTCGCTCGCCGCCGCCGCGCTGCTTGCACAGCGGAGCGGCGAGGCGTCCTATTGGGAGTGGTACGACCGGATCTGGGCTTACGCCTGGCGGCACTTCGTGGACCATCGCTACGGCGCCTGGTACCGCATCCTCGACCGGGAGAACCGCAAGTACAGCGCGGAGAAGAGTCCCGCGGGCAAGACGGATTACCACACCATGGGCGCCTGCTACGAAGTGCTGAGATTGTTGCGTACGGGCGATACACGTAAAAAGGTGCAGTCATGAGACGTATGGGCATGGCACTGGTCCTGGCTTCATGGATGGTGGCGTCGTTCGCCGCCGCGCCGCAGGAGACCCCGGAGGCCACGGCGGCGCGCGTCAAGGCGGAATTCCTGCACGCCTGGCAGAACTACGAACGCTATGCCTGGGGGCACGACGAATTGCGGCCCTTGAGCAAGACGCCCCGCGACTGGTACGGCCAGTCACTGCTCATGACGCCCGTGGACGCCCTGGACACCCTAGTGCTCATGGGCCTGAAGGATGAAGCGGACAAGGACCGGGCGCTCATCGATGCACAGCTTTCTTTCGACAAGGACATCTACGTCAAGAACTTCGAGATCACCATCCGGCTCCTGGGCGGACTGCTGTCCGGCTACGAACTCACCGGCGACAAGCGCCTGCTGGCGCTCGCGGATGATCTCGGCACGCGGCTCTTGCCGGTCTTCGATTCGCCCACGGGGCTTCCCTACCAGTACGTGAACCTGAAGACCGGCAAGACCCGCGGCGCCGAGACCAATCCGGCGGAGACTGGCAGCTTGCTGCTGGAATTCGGCACCTTGAGCCGGCTCACCGGCAAGCCGGTCTATTACGACAAGGCGAAGCGGGCGCTGGTGGAGACCTACAAGCGCCGCTCGCCCCTGGGTCTCGTGGGGGACGGTATCGACGTGGAGACCGGCCGGTGGACCAGCACGGATTCTCACATCAGCGGCGGCATCGATTCCTATTATGAGTACCTGTGGAAATGCTCGGTGCTCTTCGGCGACCCCGATTGCCTCGCCATGTGGAAGGAGAGCATCGCCGCGGTGGACAAGTATCTGCCGGACGAGGTGGATGGCGGGCTGTGGTACGGCCACGCGGACATGAACACCGGCAAACGCACCACCACGGAATACGGCGCCCTGGACGCTTACTTCCCGGCGGTGCTGGCGTTCTCCGGCGACCTCGGACGGGCGAAGCGCCTGCAAGATTCTTCCTACCGCATGTGGGATTTGTACAGCATCGAGCCGGAGGTGCTGGACTACCGCTCCATGAAGGTGGAGTACCCGGGCTACGCGCTCAGGCCGGAGATCGTCGAGTCCACGTACTATCTCTACCACTTCACCCAGGACCCCGGATACCGGGCGCGAGGCCTGAAGATGTTCGACGACTTCGTGAAGTACTGCCGCGTGGAGAACGGCTACGCCGCCTTGAAGAGCGTGGTGACCAAGGAACAGCGGGACGAGATGGAGAGCTACGTCTTCGCCGAGACCTTCAAGTATTTCTACCTGCTGTTCTCGCCGCCCACGGCGCTGGATTTCGACGCCGTGGTGTTCAACACCGAAGCGCATCCCTTGAGGCGCGTGCCGCCCAAGTGAACTTGCACGGAGAGGCCGGGTGGACGCATTCGATTACCTGATCGTGGGCGGCGGTTCCGCGGGCTGCGTGCTCGCCGCGCGCCTGTCGGAGGACCCATCGGTCACGGTGTGTCTGCTGGAGGCGGGCGGCGAAGGGCCCCGGTGGCTCATCGATACGCCCCTGGCCATGGTGCTGACGGTGCCCTGGCCGTTCATCAACTGGGGATTCAAGACCGTGCCCCAGAAGGAACTCGGCGGCCGGCGCACGTTCCAGCCCCGGGGCCGGGTGCTGGGCGGCTCCAGCGCCATCAACGCCCAGATCTACACCCGCGGCCAGCCTTCCGATTACGACGGCTGGTCGGTAGCGGGCTGCCGCGGCTGGTCCTATAAGGATGTGCTGCCTTATTTCCGGCGCTCCGAAGCCAACGTGGAGTTGCGGGACGAGTACCACGGCAACGAGGGGCCGCTGCCGGTGTCGGACAGCGTCACCGACAATCCCATGCAGCGGGTCTTCCTGAAGGCCGCGGAGCAGGCAGGCTTCCAGGAGAACGGCGATTTCAACGGCGCGGTGCAGGAGGGGGTGGGCGTCTACCAGGTGACGCAGCGGGGAGGCGAGCGCTGGAGCGCGGCGCGGGCCTATCTCGAGACGGCGCGGGCGCGGCCCAACCTTGAGGTGCTGACGGGTGCCCGGGCGCTCAAGATCCTATTCGAGGGTACGCGTGCGATGGGCGTGGAATACCGCCGCGCGGGCCGGGTGGAGAAACTGAAGGCGCGGCGGGAAGTGCTGCTCTCGGCCGGCGCGTTCCAGTCTCCCCAGCTGCTGCTGCTTTCAGGCATCGGCGACGCAGAAGCCCTGAAGCGCCTGGGGATCGCGTCGGTCCGGCATCTGCCGGGGGTGGGGGAGAACCTGCAGGACCACCTGGACTACACCCTCATCTGCCGCGCCAGGAGCACGGACCTCCTGGGTGGATCGCCCGGGGGCATGCTGCGGATGCTGAAGGAATTCCGCCGCTACCGGCGCGAGCGCCGCGGGATGCTCGCGAGCAACGTGGCGGAAGCGGGCGGTTTCCTGAAGAGCGATCCCACGCTCGCGGCGCCGGACCTGCAGCTGCACTTCTGCACCGCCATCGTCCACAACCACGGCCGCACCTGGCGCCACCTCTTCCACGGCTATTCCCTGCACGTCTGCGACTTGAAGCCCAAGAGCCGCGGCCGGGTGACGCTGTCAAGCCCCTCTCCCCTGGCCGCGCCCCTGATCGATCCGCGCTATCTCAGCGCACCCGGGGATCTCGACACTCTGGTGAAGGGCTTCAAACTCGCGCGCCGCATCGTGCAAGCCGAAGCTTTTGCTCCCTACCGCCGCGGAGAACTCTTTACCGCCCGGGTGGAGAGCGACGACGACATCCGCGCCGTGATCCGCGCCCGTGCTGAGACCATCTATCATCCCGCCGGCACCTGCCGCATGGGCACCGGGCCGGACGCGGTGGTGGATCCGGAACTCCGGGTGCACGGCCTGCAGGGATTGAGGGTGGTGGATGCTTCAGTGATGCCGACGCTCGTGGCCGGCAACACCAATGCGCCCGTCATCATGATCGCGGAGAAGGCGGCGGACCTCATCCTCGGCCGCCAGGAGAGCGCCTAGCCTCCGCGTCCCGGCGTGGTCAGATAACGGCGCAGCACGCTCAAGCCCGCGAGGCCGATGAGCAGGATGATCCAGACGAGCTGGCGCCCTGTCAGCGCCCCCAGGAAATAGACTGTGACCGTGCCCGCGGCGCAGAGGCCGAGTAGGCCGGCCATGACGCCGGCCCAGACCTCGGGACTCGGGGGATGGTTCCTGCCTCGGGCCATGGATCCTCCGGCTCCCATTCTCCCACCCGGCTCGAAAAAAGGGGCGCCTCGCGGCGCCCCAAGGTTCACACAAGGACTTCGAGGATCAATAGAACGGGGAGCAGGGCAGCGGTGCCAGGTTGAGGGACAAGCTGCTGGGATCCAACCCTGGCATGGATGTTGCTGAAAATCCCTTGTTGTCGGCAGGTAAAGCTAGCAGCGTACCGTCCGTTTTCCAGCTTCATGAGTGCGCTTCGGATTGTCATGAAATCCTGCGCTCAGCTGTAGTCCCCTGCGTACAAGCGTTATGGAAAAAGCACAACCCAGGCGTCCGTGCAGGACGCGGGGCTAAAATTACAAAATGTAAACTCGTAAACGGTGCCTCCCGCCCCAGCGTTCTCTTGTGACAAGAGCGTGATTCCGCCCGAGCCTGGAGAAGGCCATGCCCGTCCGCCGCACTGAAGCCTTGATCCCCGCCCTGGGGCTCGTCCTCGGCATGGCGTCCTCGACTGTCAGCGCGGATCCGCGCTGGAACGGGACGGCCCATGAGAATCGCGACCACGGGCATTGGGAGCAAGTCTCCCGCCCGGCACGCGACACGCGCCACTGGCGTGGCGAAACGTATGACCGGCTGTATGCGGACCATGGCCCATGGCGCCACCAGTGGGGCGACGGCGACATCCGCCATTTTCGCGACCACGACTGGGATGACTGGCACCACGGCTATTGGGCGCACAACTGGTACGGCGGCTTCTTCGGTTGGTGGTTCGTGGTTTCGGGCGTGTGGTTCTGGTATCCGGCGCCCGTCTATCCCTATCCGGATCCCTACCTGCCGCCGACGTTCATCGTCCCACCTCCCCCGGCGGGCGCGGCGCCGGCTACGACGCAGTATTGGTATTACTGCCCGCCGAGCAACGGCTACTACCCCTACATCGCGAGTTGCCCTAGCGGCTGGCAGCAGGTACCGGCGACACCCGACGCGGCGGCTCCGCCGGACGACGGTGCGCCTCAGCCCAGTACACCTCCGCCCGATGATGGCGGTGATGGGTCCGGGAACTGATGCGCCGGGTCAGATGAAGAGGTTGCGCCAGTCGTCGTATTCCGGGTCTTCGATGCCGGTGAGTTCGACGCCGAGGAGATAGGATTTGTCGAGGCGCGCGGCGGTGCACCAGCGGGTCTCGCCCCGCAGGCGGAAGGAACCCGAATGTCCCGGCACGTGCACCACGAGTTCCACCGGTTCACCCGACGCGAGCGCCTGCCTGAGCTTGAGTTGCAGGCCGGAGAGGGAGATGTCCACGGTGGTGCAATACAGGGTCGCGTGCATCGGCTCCGCCTTGCGGTGGAGCACGGCGCGGTCCTGCAAGGGCTTCCGCGGATGCCTGCGTCGTTCTTCTGATTTCACGGTTCCGTCTTTTCCCTTGCGGCCGCGTTCGTTGTAACCCCAAGCGGACTACGGTAGCCAATGGGGGCTGCTGCTGCAACCGCCGCGGCCCCAGGCCCTTGCCAGCACGGTCTTTAGTCAAAAGACATCAGGCCCGCGAGAGAATGGCTGCCGTCGGAGACTCCGTAATAGAGCGATTGCTGCCCGCTGCTGGCATCCGTCACCAGGGCCGCGAGGCCGGCGAGCGTGAGCGTCGTCGTACCACAAGTCTGCGTGAGGCTCATGGTGTAGATGTCGATGATCGGATCGCCTGCGGCGAAGCTGCCGCTGTAACTGCAGCCGGCGGTGTCCGAACCGGTAAAGCTGCCGGCGGGAGCGACCATGAGCACGAGGATGTCCTCCGGTGTGAGCGAGACCTGCAACACTCCGGTGAGCAGCGCCGGGTCAGGCGGATTGAAGGAGACGCCGTCGTCGTAGACGAGGTCGAGGCTGCCCTGGTCGCCGCCGCAACTGTAGTTCACGAAAAGCTCTACCCCGGCGTAGAGCGTGCCGTCCAGGGAACCTTGGCAGACGCGGCTCTTGTCGGGGAAGCGCACCGAGGGACCGGAGTAGCCGGTCTCGTCCACGTGCAGGTTGCCGCCGGCGACGGGCAGGGCGGCGACGTACTGGGTGCCGGAAAGCGGGTCGATGACGCGCGTTTCGCCGTCGTCGGCCACCAGGGCCACCACCTCCGTATCCGTGCCGGTCACGGGGGAGACCAGTTCGCCCGCGTAGTAGCCGGCCGGGCCGGGGGGCGGGGGCAGTGAGCCGCTGCCTGTATACGAACCGCCATTTCCGCAGGCGCCGAGGCTGCCGGAGAGCAGCAGGCCGAGGGAACGTGCAGCGATTCGCTTGGGGTCCACGATGGACTACAGTATAGAGGGTGGTGTCCCATGCCCTGGCCACTGGTATCATCGCCCAACGCTCCAGACCAGGCGAATCCCGTGTGGAATTGGTTCAAGAAACCGATACCTGAGAACAGCGAGTCCCAGGACACGACGCTGATGCGCCGCGCACTGGCGGCCGGCCTCAACACCATCACCGGCCACCGCCGCACCCGCGTGCTGCATGCCTACGTCCAATCCGCCAATTCCAGTGTCGCCGGCACCCGCGCCATGGTGGCGAGCGGCGTGCCGGTGGATGCGGTGAACCATGACGGCGACACCGCGTTCCTGATCGCGGTGCGCAAGGGGCGCGAACCCATCGCACGGGTGCTGCTGGAACTGGGCGCCAACGTGAACAGCCAGAACCGCGCGCGCCGCACCGCCTTGCATGAGGCAGCCCAGCAGGGCTCTCTC
>DATGHI010000002.1:0-2961 GCA_035308065.1 Gammaproteobacteria bacterium
CGGTTTCCCGGCGCAGGCGGGGACGTTCGACTTCGACGGAAAGACCGTGAGCTTCACCGCCGCCCCCGGCGCTGGCGTCACGAACGCGGGCAAGCCGGTCACGACGCTCAAGCTGCTCACCGACGCGGACCCCGATCCCAAGGCCCCCACCGTCCTCGACCTCGGCAGCGTGAGCTTCTACGCCATCCAGCGAGTGGACCGCTACGGCGTGCGCGTGAAAGACACCGCCGCCGACACACGCGTGCACTTCAAGGGACTTGAATATTTCCCCGTGGATCAGAAATGGCGTTTCGAGGCGAAGTTCGTGCCTTACACACCCATGAAGAAGATCCCCATCATCAACATCCTCGGCATGGAGGAGGATATGAACTCCCCCGGCGCGCTGCTGTTCACGGTGGACGGCCGCGAATACCGCCTCGAAACGGTATTGGAAGACGGTGAGACGGATTACTTCGTGATGTTCGCAGACCAGACCTCGGGCAAGCAGACCTACGGCGCCGGCCGCTTCATGTACGTGAAGCCGCCGGTCGATGGCGTCACGGTGCTGGACTTCAACAAGTCCTACAATCCACCCTGCGCCTTCAGTCCCTACGCCACCTGCCCATTGCCGCCGCCGGAGAACCGGCTGCCGTTCGCTGTCACCGCCGGCGAATTCAAATACGTGGGCAGCAGGCACTAAACACCGATGACGCCGTTTGCATCCGCCAGCGGCTGGCACGCCGCGCTCGCCGGCGCGCTCCTGGGCCTGAGTCTCGCCGCACCGCCGGGACCCGTCATTGCCATCATGGCCAACGCCGCGATGCGCGGCCGTGTGCGGGAATCGTTCCTGACCGCCTGCGGCGCCATCAGCGCCGACTTCACCTGGCTCGCCCTCGCTGTGCTCGGCGCCATCGCCTATCTCGACCGGCATCCGCGGGTGGTGGGGGTGGTGGGGCTCGCGGGCGCGGTACTGCTCTTGTGGATGGCCTGGAGCACCTGGAAAGCAGCGCGCTCCGGGCTGCATGAGAGCCACACCCCGGGTTCCTGGAAGCTCGGCTACATGACGGTGCTGACCAGCCCCTTCTCTGTGGCCTGGTGGCTCGCCAACGGCACCCTTCTCTACACCTCCTGGGGTCCGCCGGGCATAGCCGGCATGTTCCTGTCCCTGCTCCTCTATAGCGCCGCCTTCAGCTACGCCTTCCGCTGGCTCGGGGCTCGCACCGCCCGGGCTGTGGTGGGGGTGGCTTACGCAAGTGTTTTCATGTTGGCGGGCTTCGGTCTTTACGTGGCCTGGACCGGATTCCGGCTCCTAAGCACGTGATTTCGGCACCCCGGCCTCGACAGCCCCCCCGGCGGTGTGGCTCAATAGCACCCTTTCCGACAAGGTTAAATCGCCGCGCCGGGGAGCGCGGGCGGTGCCGACTCCAGCTCAATAAGGTTTGACGTCTCATGAACATCACCATCCCGCCGGGCTACAAGAGCCTGGTCGCCCTCGACAAAGAAGTCCACAAAGGCAAAGGGGTCGTCGCGGCACACCGCGCCGCCTTCGCCGCAGGCTTGACCGGGGTATACGTGGTAGCCGCGGAGTTCGTGCAGGTTTCGCGCCACTATCCCATCGTCTTCGCCCAGGACCAGCAGAGCGGCGAACACCTGCCCATCGCCGTCACCGGCCTCCTGCAGGACGAGAACCTGTTCGTGGGCGACGACGGCGAATGGCAGAAGGACGTGTATGTCCCCGCCTACGTGCGCCGCTGGCCGTTCTTTGGCGTGCGCATCTCCGGTGAGGAGGCCAAGAACGGCAACATCCTCATCTGTGTAGACGAGAGCGGTCTCGAAGCCTCGACCCAGGCGGTGTTCGACTCAAGCGGCAACCCCTCCGCGGACTTCCAGCCGACCCAGACCCTGATCTCCGAGATGGAGGGCGCCCGGCCCGCCACCGAGCGTCTGTGCCGCAGCGTCAAGGAACTGGGGCTGCTCGAGCCCTTCGAGGCCCATGCCTTCCCCAAGACCGGCCAGGAGATGCGGCTGCGCGGCATGTTCCGCGTGAACGAGGATAAGCTCAACGCGCTGCCGACCAAGGACATCAAGCAGCTCATGAAGCACGGCGAGCTGTCGCGCATCTACGCGCACCTGATGTCGCTCGACAACTTCAAGTTCCTGATGGACCGGGCCGTGGAGCGCCGCAAGGGCGCGCGACTCGATTCCTGACGCACACGATCAACCTTAGACAGATATAAAGAGAGTACCCATGGGTGTTGAAATCAAGCTGACGGACAAGGAACTACCGGTCTCCCCGGTGTTCGTGGACTTCCTCGCGCACGTGATCGACAACCGCCCGTTCGAGGGCGCCGCCTGGCACGACCAGCTCTCTGAGGAGCTCTCCAACGATCACGTACGGGTCATGGAGAAGGCCCAGGAGAACGCGCAGCGCATCATGGCGAGCGAGTCCGGGCAGCGGCACGTGGCGCGCGCCTACCAGCTGTTCCTGGCGCTGCTCACCGGCGACTTCGACCAGATCCGCAACATCCAGTTCAAGTTCCACTTCATCAACATCATCGGCGTGCCGCGCAACGGCGGCTCCTATCTCACCATGGAGGCCTACCGTGCGCTGGGCTTCGACGTGGACAAGGTGCCGAACGTCATCGCCCACGACGGATTCCCCGAGGCCGGTCCGTTCCGCTTCCAGAAGAACGCCAACAGCTGGATCGCGAGCCTGCAGACCATGGCCGAGTTCCTCACCATGGTGGAGATCTACTTCGGCAAGATGAAGCCGCACTACGGCAAGATCATGGTGCCGAAGAAGCTGCTCAAGGGCACCTACGCCGGCGGGTTCTTCCACCAGATCCTCGGCGAGTCGGTGGAGCAGATCCTCACCGTGCGCCACCCCGTCACGTCCGCGATCTCGGCCTACGAGAAGTCCGGCGGCCTGCCGCCCGACGGCATGTTCAAGGTGCGCGGCAACATCGAGGAGTGGGTGCGCCG
>DATGHI010000003.1:0-5624 GCA_035308065.1 Gammaproteobacteria bacterium
GCCGAGCCTTGCTGCTTGTCCAGCTGGAATTCGAGACCCAGGTCAGGACGCGCCAATATCAAGAAGTCCGGGTCCTCGAGGATCGCGAAGCGCAGCGGTTTCTCCGCGCCTGAGAGTTGCAGCGCCACCTCGCCTTCGGACGCGGCTTTCCCGATGGGAGCGATGCCGATGGCGCTCGCCTGTTGCCAGCCATCCACCAGTTTCTGGATGGCGTCGGCGGAGACCGAGGCGTCCACCGGCGACAACTGCCAGCGGCCATGCTGGTCGGGCAGGAGCGTGGCATGGGGCAGTTGCAGGGCAGTGATGCGCGCGCCGGCGGGCAGGAGGTGCTTGTCGAGCCACCAATACGCATCGTGGCTCACCCGATAGAACACCACCGGGTCCGTGAGTTCCACGCGCCCGCCCGCTAGCACGTAGCGCTGCCCGCTCACGGGTTCCGCCTCGCCGAAGGCGTAGTCATGGTCGTCGAAGCCGAGGCGCACCAATGGCTTGTCCAGGCCGTATGCCCCCAAGTCCTTGCCGGCTCCTTTCACGGGCACTACGCGCGCGGCTTCAAGGCCGTCCAGGAAGGCTTGCACCAGGTTACCGTCGGCGCTGTAGACGAAAGGCGCAGCCAGGTACCAGTTCTTGCCCACGCGCTTCAGTTCCACGGCGGGCTCACCGGCGGGGCTGAAGCGGATGTCCGCCACTTGCGCCGCCGGGACATCCAGCAACGGCTGGTCGGTGCTGGGGTGCTTGGTGCCCGGCTTGAACCTGACCAGCACCGCGAGGGTGGCCACCACGACCACCAGCACCAGGTTCAGCCGGTTGCGGGATTTCTGCGACACGGGATGCTAGCGCCGCCGCCGGCGCACCCACACGCCGATGCCGATGAAGACGAGCGCGAGCGGCAGGGCGAACAGGAAGCCGAAGCCGATGAAACCCTGCTCAAGCGGCGTGAGGCTCAAGATCAGGTCCGGCGCGGGCCGCGGGTTGATGTCGATGTAGCTGTCGTCGTGGCTGAGCCAGTTCAGGATGTCGAGGCCGAGATCCAGGTTGCCGACGTTGCCGAGATAGGCGTTGGAGAGGAAATCCCCGTCGCCCGTCACCACCACGCGCTGTTCGTGGCCGCCCTCAAGGCTGCGCGTGAGGCCGAGACCGATGGCGAGCGGCCCGAGCTTGTCGCCGCGCTTCGGATCGTAGTTGACGGCGCCCAGCAGCGTTCCCGTCTCAAGCCAGCTGCGCGGGAGGGTCTCGAGGAACGCGTCTGAGTGCCAGCCGCTCTTCGGGTCTTCATCCACGGAGGTGGCGCCGGGGAACAAGGTCACGGTGCTCAAGCCCCGGGTGATGGCGCTCTGCTCGCTGTATTTCGGCACCAGTAACACCTTGGGGTCGCTGATGCCGAAGAGCTGGGTGTCGGCGTCGACGATGGTGCCGTTGCCGAAGCTCACGCCCAGATCCTTGGCCAGGGGTTCGAGGCCGTAGAGCGAACCCGGGTCACCGAGCCACAACAGGTTGCCGCCTTTCTTCACGTAGTCGCGGATGATCGCCACCATGCCGGGCAGGAGTTTCGCCTGGGGGCCGGCGATTACCAGCACCGCGGTGTTCGCGGGGACCGTGGGGTTGGCGGCCAGGTTCAGGGGCTCGAGCTTGAAGCCCTTGTCCGTGAGCTGCTTGCCGAACTCGCCCAGATCGAAGTTGTGCTGGCCGGTCAAGTCGCGCTCACCGTCGCCGGTGATATACACCACGTAGCGCTCGCTGGAGCGCGCCAGGCGCTGCAGGGTGTTGCCCACCTCCGCCTCGTTGATCTCCGTGAGCTTTTCGCTGCGGCCGGCATAACTTATGACCACTTCGCCGTCGGCGGTGATGCCCGCGCTGCGCGCCGCTTGCGGGTCGGCGTCGATGTCCACGAACACCAGGCTCACGTCCTTGCGCACCCGTTGGTAGTTGGCGATGAAGCGCTTCAGGGGTTCGCGCAGCGGCGAGTCCGTGCGCACATAGGCGGTGAAGACCGGCGGTTCCTTGAGGATGCCGAGCAGGCGGACGCTGGCCTCCGAGAGGGAATTACGCTGGCCGTAGGTCCAGTCCGCCTGGTAGACGTACTGGGTGCTGAGCCAGGCAGCGAGCCCCAGGGCCGTGAGGAACAGCACCAGGAACAGGCCGTTTTGAGCGGCGACCTGGACGCGGGAGCGGCGGGTGACGCGCATGGCTTGGCCTCAGTGCTGCAACCGGCCCGAGTCCAGGTGCCGGATGCAGAGGGTGAGGAACGCCAGGATGAACAGCAGGTAGAAGGCCACGTCCGTGCTGTCGAAGCTGCCGCGCAGGAGCGCGCTGTAGTGATCGATGAGCGAGACGTAATGCAGCACGCCGCTGTAGCGGGCGTCGCCGCGCCCCAGCCAGTTGATGATCCACAGGAACAACAGCAAGCCGAAGCTCGACACCGCCGCCACCGCCGGCTGGCGCGTGAGGCTCGACATGTAGAGACCGGCGGCAGCGAAGGCGCCCAGCAGCAGGAGCAGGCCGAGCACGCCGGCGGCGAGCTTGCCGTAGTCCAAGTGGGTGCCCATGGCCAGGGACAGGGGCATGAGCGTGAGCATCGCCACCATGAGGCCGAGGAAGCCCATGAGCCCCAGGTACTTGCCCAGCACCAGTTCCGTGAGGCGCACCGGTGCCGAGAGCAAGAGCGTCAGGCTGCCGCTGCGCCGCTCCTCGCTCAAGAGGCGCATGCTGAGCAGTGGCACCACCAGCAGCATGATGATGCTGGCGACACTGAAGAGTCCCGCCGCCACCTGGTCGGTGACCCCCACGACCCCGCCCGGGGCGCCGTGGAAGGCTTCCACCGAGGCTAGGAACATCCAGGCGTGGATGAACTGCACCACCGCCAACACGCACCAGGCCAGCGGCGAGATGAACAGGTTGCGCAGTTCGCGCCAGGCGATGACGAATATCATCATGGGCGGGTTTCCGCGGCTTCGTCCGCCGTAGTGAGCTCCACGAAGATTTGCTCCAGGGATTTGTGCTCTGGTGTCAGGGCTTTGAGACCCCATTTGGCCTTGAGCGCCCTGGCGGCGATGTCCTCCGTCGGGTCGCTGCCCGGCGCGTAGCGCACCCGCACCCGCCCTGGGTCGAGCTGTTCCACGTCTTCCACGCCGGCCACGGATTTCAGGTCCTTGAGCGGCGGCGTCTCGCGGCATTCGAGGATCAGGCTGCCGGCCTGCATGCGCCCGGCGAAGCCGGCGAGGGACTCGGCGAACACCTGCCGGCCGCGGTGGATGATGAGCACGCGGCTGCACACCGCCTGCACCTCCGGCAGGATGTGGGTGGAGAGGATCACGCCGTGCTCGCGGCCGAGTTCCGCGATGAGCGCGCGGATCTCGCGGATCTGGATGGGGTCCAAGCCCACGGTGGGCTCGTCCAGGATCACCACCGTCGGCGAATGGATGATGGCCTGGGCGATGCCGACCCGCTGCCGGTAGCCTTTGGAGAGGTTGCCGATGAGCCGCCGGCCTTCGTCCTTCAGGCCGCAGCGTGCCTTGGCGGCCTCGCGTGCCGGGCGACGGGCCTTGGAGCCCAGGCGGTGCAGGCCGGCGCAGTAATCCAGGTATTCGTCCACCGTGAGGTCGGGATAGAGCGGCGGCTGCTCCGGCAGGTAGCCGATGGCAGCGCGGGCCTCGAGCGGTTCGTCGAGGATGTCCACGCCGTCGATGAGGATCTCGCCGGCGCTGGGGGCCAGGTTGCCGGAGATCATCTGCAGGGTGCTGGTCTTGCCGGCGCCGTTCGGCCCGAGTAGCCCCAGGATCTCGCCTTTCTCGAGCGTGAAACCGAGGTCCTGCACCGCGCAGTGGCGGTCGTAGTAGCGGTAAAGGTTTTCCACCTTCACCAGCGCAGCGTTCTTTTGCATAGTGCGGATCGAGCGCCAGTTGGGGCTTGAAAGGCTTCGCGCCAGGCCCCAGATAAATGCGCAAGAGACGGGCGCGGCACGGCCTTTTTACGGTCTCGGGCCCCGGTTTGCAAGCATCAGAGAAGCCCCGATGGACTTCCGTCGACCCGGTAACCTATAGTTGAACATATTATCCTTCCCCAGCAGGTCGAGACGTTGAACATCCTCACCCATGGCCTCCTTGGCCTCCCGGTTTGGGGCTACATCCTGGTAGCCGCCGGCATGATCCACCTCACTGTCGTCAGCGTCACCCTCTACCTGCACCGCACCGCGACCCACCGGGGTCTCGACATGCACCCGCTGGCGAGCCACGTGATGCGCGCCTGGCTGTGGGTGACCACGGGCATGCTGACCAAGGAATGGGTGGCGGTGCACCGCAAGCACCATGCGCTGTGCGAGACCGCCGAGGACCCCCATAGCCCGAAGATCAAGGGCCTGCGCAAGGTGGTGCTGGAAGGCGCGGAACTCTATCGCGCCGAGGCCGCGAACCCCGAGACTCTCGAGAAATACGGCCGCGGCACCCCGGACGACTGGGTCGAGCAGCGCATCTACACCCGCCACGGCAAGATGGGCGTGGCCATCATGCTGATCATCGACCTGGCCCTGTTCGGCGTCATCGGCCTCACCATCTGGGCCATCCAGATGATCGCCATCCCGTTCCTCGCCGCCGGCGTGGTCAACGGCCTCGGCCACTACTACGGTTACCGCAACTTCGAGTGCAAGGATGCCGCCACCAACGTGGTGCCCTGGGGCATCATCCTGGGCGGCGAGGAGCTGCACAACAACCACCACGCCTTCCCGAGCTCCGCCAAGTTCGCCCTGCGGGCCTGGGAGTTCGATATCGGCTGGTGGTACATCCGCGCGCTCAAGTGGCTCGGCTTGGTGCGGGTGCGCCGCGTAGCCCCGACCCCGGTCATGAACCAGCAGGCTCAGGTGAACCTGGACACCGTCCAGGCGGTGATCCTGAACCGTCTGCACGTGCTGCGCCATTACGGACGCAAGGTGATCGTGCCCGCCTACAAGCAGGAGAAACGCGGCGCCTGTGCCTGGCGCCACAAGCTCCTGGCCGGCACTCGCCGCCTCATGATCCGTGACCGCGGCCTGCTGAAGCCCACCGAACAGCGCCACTTACGCCTGGCCCTGGCTCGTAGCCAGGCCCTGGACACCGTATATGGATTCCGCCTGAAGCTCGAGAAGCTCTGGGAGAACAAGGCCCAGAGCAACGACACTCTGCTGCGCCACTTCCAGGAATGGTGTCACGAGGCCGAGCAGAGCGGCGTCGCCTCCCTGCAGGAGTTCGCGGCGCAGCTGCGCAGCTATTCCCTGCGGCCAGCGACCGCCTGACTCAAAGCTGCTGCGCTCGGCAGGGCGTTGTTCCGCTTCGGACTCGCAGTCGGTCACGTACACCAAGAGTACGCTCCCTCCTGCTCGCCTCGCGCGCCTAGCCCCATTCGCTGCGCTTCCTGCTTCGCTCATGGCCCGGTGCGTACATCCCTGTACGCCCGCGCGGTGGATGCACCGCGCCCTTCGCTCGCGGCGCTTTGAGATGACTTGAGATTGCACAATTAAAACCCCGCTTTAAGCGGGGTTTTCTTTTAAATCGTCTCGTCTTTTGGCCCCTCTAAAAACGAGGGATTTTGGACTCTGGCAAGGCGCGGGTGACTGAGGAACCGGAGCGTACTCTTATGCTACGTGAGGATTCCGA
>DATGHI010000004.1:0-12240 GCA_035308065.1 Gammaproteobacteria bacterium
CATGGCCACGATCTGGCCGACCGAGAGCGGCAGCGGCGGCTGGCGGAACAACCACTGACCCGCCTGCACGAAGGGGATGAGCAGCAACAGTTGCAGGGGATAGACCAGGTTATTGACGATCTGGATCAACACCAGGTTCAAGCGTAGCGCCAGCGCCGCCACCGTGCAGGACACGATGGTGGTGCCGAGCACCGGGGCGATGCCGAGCAGTACGCCCAGGACCACCGCGAGCGCAATCTTCTGCGGCGTGATCCCCTGCTTCAGCAGGTCGAGGATATGCCGCGCCAGCCGGTTGTCCTTGAGCCGCTGGATCATGGCGGGCATCGCTCCTCTTGACTGAGTCTCATGGTGCCCCTCCCGTGCCGCGAGGCGAAGATGTGGGCATTCTGATACGCATCAGACACCTCCGCAGATTCATGCAAAGATTCCCATTTTCGCCGAATTTAATTCGTCGCCCATTCTGTCAAAAACCCCTATGAATCCAGCGCTTTTTGTCTATAGTCAAGCGCTGTGGTTGGCCCACCTGTCGGGAAAGCGGGTGGCCCACGTGTAGCGATCACAAGTTTACCGGGTTTAGCTGGCCACATTTAGCCATGACTCCGCGAACGTGTTGTGCCGTGGCCAACCACGGCACTCCAGAACGGGGGTTTTTGCGCGTCCATCCCGGACTCGCCTCCCGTGCGGAGTCTCCTGTGCACACGTTTCGCGCGTGCCCGGCGCCAATGGAAGGCTCCAGGTGCAGCGAAGCCACAACACTTCGGGGGTCTTATGAAGAGTTTCCTGTTGAAAACGACGGGCTTGGCGCTCGGTCTGGCTGCGGTCGCAGCCGTAGCCGCGCCCGGCGACACCATCAATCCCTATTCACCCAGTTATGGACATCCCTACCGCCACGGCGTGGTCCCCACCCGCGAGGTGCACCAGAAGATGAAGGCGTGGGAAGCGGCCCACGCCAGCACGTTTGCCACCAGCACCAACACCTTGTACTACGGCGGCGGCACCAGCAGCAGCAACCAGGGCAACGTCGGCGTCGCGAACAGCAACATCAAGGTCTACCTGGTGTTCTACGGCAGCGGTTGGGGCAGCCAGAGCACCAACGGCAATGGCGACGCGGTGTTCTCTGGTGACCCGGATGGCGCGGCACCGGTGACTCAGGAGATGTTCAAGGGCATCGGCACTGGCGGCGAACTCTGGTCCGCTGACCTGACCCAGTGGTGTCAGGGCATCGCCTCGGGTTCCTCGAGTTGCCCCACCGGTACATCGGCCTCGAGCTTCGTGCCCTACATGTCGGGCGGCATCCTGGCGGGCGTGTGGGAAGACACCAGCGCCTCGACCCCGATCAACGCCGATGGTCATACTCTGGCCTTGGAAGCCATCAAGGCGGCCCAGCACTTCGGCAACACCACTCCGGCCTCCAACCGTTACGCCTACTACGTGATCATGTCGGCGCACGGAGACGACCCGGACAACTACCAGAGCCCGACCCAGGGTTACTGCGCCTGGCACGACTGGAACGGCGACACCTCCCTGAGCGGCGGTGCGGCCTCCTCCTCCGTGGGTGATATCGCCTTCAGCAACCAGCCCTACAACATGGACATGGGTTCGAGCTGTGGCGTGGGCTTCGTCAACAGCCCCGGCACCCTGGACGGCTGGACCATGACCCTCGGCCACGAGTGGCACGAGACCGCGTCCGACTACTTCCCGGCCGGCGGTTGGACTGCCAGTTCCGGTCAGGAGAACTCCGACGAGTGCGCCTGGATCGCCGCGGGTTCCGCCGGCGGCGCGGCTAACGTCGCCATGGGCACGGGCACCTTCACCGAGCAGGCCAGCTGGTCCAACGACACCAACAACTGCGCCATCTCGCATGCGATCGTGAGCCACGGCGGCACGGTCACGGTGACGGCCAACAACGGCTCTGTCAGCACTGCGGAGAACACCGCGGTGAACGGCACCCTGTCGGCCAGCGACTCCGCCGGCAACGCGCTTAGCTTCTCGATCGTCGCCAACCCGTCCCACGGCACGGTGACCATCAACAACCTGAGCACCGGTGCGTTCACCTACACGCCGGCCGCCAACTACTCGGGCAGCGACTCCTTCACGTTCAAGGCCACCGACAGCGTGACCGGTACGGTGTCCAACACCGCCACCGAGAGCGAGACAGTGACCTCCACCGTGAACGCGACGCCCACGGCCGGCAACGGTTCCGTGACCACCACGGCGAATACCGCGGTATCCGGCACCTTGTCCGCCTCCGATACCGACGGCGACGCGCTGAGTTTCGCAATCGTGGCGAGCCCTGTGAATGGCACGGTGACCATTACCAATTCGTCGACAGGTGCTTTCACTTATACGCCGAACAGCGGCTTCTCTGGCAGCGATTCGTTCACGTTCCACGCGACTGATAGCGCCGGCAACGTGTCGAACACCGCCACGGAAAGTGTGACGGTGAACTCCGTAGCCAACGCGACGCCCACGGCCAGCAACGGCACCGTGACCACCACCGCGGGGACCGCCGTAAAGGGCACCCTCTCGGCTTCGGACACGGACGGTGATGCGCTGACCTTCGCGGTCGTCGCCAACCCGGGCCACGGCACGGTGAGCATCACCAACACCGCGACGGGTGCGTTCACCTACACGCCGGCCAGCGGCTACAGCGGCAGCGATTCGTTCACGTTCCACGCGACAGACAGCGTCGGCAACGTGTCGAACACAGCCACGGAAAGCGTGACAGTGAACCCCGTGAGCAGCGGGTGCCCGACCGGTTATACCAAGTACACCGGCAGTATCAGCCAGGGTTACGACGTGTACGAGCCTAACAACAACTACTACCACACGAGCGTGTCCGGCTATAACTCCGGCGTGCTCAGCGGGCCGTCCGGCACGGACTTCGACCTGTACCTGTGGAAGTGGAACTCGAGCCGCGGCTGGCAGATCGTCGCCAGCTCCACGGGCCCGACGTCGTCTGAGACCATCAACTACTACGGCGGCAGCGGCTACTACGAGTGGGACATCTACGCCTACTCCGGCAGCGGCAACTTCCAGTTCTGCCTGAAGCACCCGTAACCGGCAAAACTAGGATCGCTCTTCGATCCGGGCCCGCGGCGCAAGCCGCGGGCCTTTTCTTTTTTAATGATATGATTTCCGCCCCTCAAGACCTTCCGTAGACCGATTCAGCCGTGCCCGACATGAAAGCCCTCTCCATCCATCAGCTCGTCAAGACCTACAAGAACGGCGTACAGGCCCTCAAGGGCATCGATTTCGAAGTGGAGGAAGGCGAGTTCTGCGCCCTGCTCGGCCCCAACGGCGCCGGCAAGACCACCACCATCGGCATCGTCACCTCGTTAGTGAACAAGACCTCCGGCGAAGTCACGGTGTTCGGACATGACATCGACCGCGAGCTCGAGGTCGCCAAATCCTGCATCGGGCTGGTGCCGCAGGAACTCAACTTCAACCAGTTCGAGAGGGTCTTCGACATCGTCGTGAACCAGGCGGGGTTCTACGGCATCCCACGCAAGCTCGCCCGGGAACGGGCCGAGAAGTACCTGAAGCAACTCTCCCTCTGGGAGAAGCGTGAGGACATGTCGCGCACCCTCTCGGGCGGCATGAAGCGCCGCCTGATGATCGCCCGCGCCCTGGTGCACGAGCCCAAGCTCCTGATCCTGGATGAACCCACTGCCGGCGTGGACATCGAGATCCGCCGCTCCATGTGGGACTTCCTGCGCAAGATCAACCGCGAGGGCATCAGCATCATCCTGACCACGCATTACCTGGAGGAGGCGGAGAACCTCTGCCGGCGCGTGGCTATCATCGACCAGGGCCTGATCATCGAAGAAGGCTCCACGCGCGACCTGCTGGCGAAGCTGCATACTGAGACCTTCGTGCTCAACCTACGCAAGCCGCTGGAATCGCTGCCCAAACTCGACGGCTACGCCGCGACCCGGGTGGACGACACCACTGTCGAAGTGGAGGTCAGCAAGGACCAGGACGTGAACGCGCTCTTCGAACTGCTCTCCAAGGCGGGCGTCCAGGTGCTCAGCATGCGCAACAAGGCGAACCGCCTCGAGGAACTGTTCGTGCGCCTCACGGACCACAAGGAAAGGCAGCCATGAGCCGCGTGCGCCAGAACTTCATCGGCTTCGGCACCATCGTCAACCGCGAGATGACCCGCGTGTTGCGCATCTGGGTGCAGACCCTGGTGCCGCCGGTCATCACCGCGACCCTCTACTTCATCATTTTCGGCAGCCTCATCGGTCGGCGCGTGGGCACCATGGACGGTTTCGACTACAAGGCTTATATCGCTCCGGGCCTCATCATGATGCAGGTCATCACCAACGCCTACACCAACGTGGTGTCCTCGTTCTTCGGCGCCAAGTTCGGCCGCCACATAGAGGAACTGATGGTCTCGCCTCTGCCGAACAGCTATATCATCATGGGTTACGTGGCGGGCGGTGTGCTGCGCGGCCTCCTGGTTGGCGGCCTGGTCACGGGGGTGGCGTTGTTCTTCACGGACCTACACGTGGTGCATCCGTTCATCACCCTATCGGTGGTGCTGTTGACGGCGGTGGTGTTCTCCATCGGCGGGCTCATCAATGCGATCTACGCCAAGAAGTTCGACGACGTCACCATCATCCCCACCTTTGTGCTCACACCCCTCACCTACCTCGGCGGTGTGTTCTATTCCATCCATATGCTGCCCGCGACCCTGCAGACCGTATCCCACGGCAACCCCATCCTCTACATGGTGAACGCGTTCCGTTACGGTATCCTCGGCACCTCCGACATCGACATCTCTCTCGCCTACGGCATCATCGTGCTGTTCCTGGTGGCGCTCTATCTGTTCGCCCTGTACCTCCTCAACAAGGGCGTGGGGATGCGGAGTTAGGGCGACATGCAGAGAATCCGCAAGAGCCTTATCACGCTCGCCTTATTTTCGCTGCCGATCGCTTGTGCGGCGTCTCATGCCGAGGACGTCGCCCTGCAGGAACTGATCAGCTCGGCCCGCGTTCTGGATCACAGGAGCGTGATCGTGGACACGGGACATCCCGAGGATGCAGGCATGTGCCGGGGTTTCGACCTGAGCGAAAGCCAGATACTGGAATTCTTCAAGAAAGCCGCCTTGACCAGCCCCGGCACCCCGCAGCGCCCGACCTTATGGGCTCCGTGCCAGGTGGAAGGCCACTTCCTCTATCAGGGCGAGAAGTTCTGGTTCGGCATCAGCGCCGATTCGAGCGCAGAGATTGAGATCGCGCCCGGCGACTATGCCGGTTTCACATGCCCCATGGCCTGCCGGTCCCTGTTCTACTACGGCTATGGCACCTCGGGTGACGACGGCTGAGGCTGTGTACCCCCTCGCGGCGGAGCTATTTGTCAGCCTTCACTGTCGCCGCGTAATAGGATTTCACCCGCGCCGGGGTGACGCCGGTGGCGAGGGCTATGAACAGGATGATGAGGCTGAACACCGCCACGGCGAACATGCCGTCGAAAATTCCGAACGCGCCGGTGCCGCCCATCTCCACGGGGCCGAAATAGCTCAGTACCCACATGCCGCCGAAGTACGGGAACAGCCACCAGGCGTTCGCCAGGTCCTCTTCGGGTTCCTTGCCCTGTGTATAGAGCTGCAGGAAGCGCAGCGCGTAAGCCGCCATGATCACCGTGATGATCAGGAACAGCACATTCACGGTGCCGAAACCAGCCCAGTACATGACGAAGTTCGAGGCGATGAAAGCGGCGGGCGCGATGATCCAGGCGTTCCAGAGCCGGAACGGACGCTTCAAGTCCGGCATCACGCGCCGCAGGCGCAGCAGCACCACGCAACCCAGACCGTAGGAGAGCACCGTCGCAGAGGAGGCATAGTTCACCAGCTTCTGCCAGCTGGGAAATGGGAAGAAGAACACGCAGCCAATCACGAAGGTGAGCACCAGTGCGGTCCAGGGCACGCCATGGCGGTTGATGTCCCGCAGCTTCTCGGGCGCGAAACCCTCCTCCGAGGCGGCCATCACCACACGAGCGGTGGCGGTGGTCCAGATGTAGCCGCAGGCCGTAGGCGAGACGATCGCATCGAAGTAAAGGGCCTTGGCCCAGAGCGTCATGCCGAGGGTCGTCACCAGGCCCACCATGGGGCCGGACGCAAGTATGGGGTTCGCTGTGACGCTGCCGAAGTTGAGCCCAGCCCAGCCTTCCTTCGCCAGGAGTTCCGGCGGCACCGCTGCCACGAACGCGTACTGCACGAAGATGTAGATGATCGCGGACGTGATGATGGTGCCCACCACCGCCCGCGGGATATTGCGAGCCGGGTCCTTGGTCTCACCCGCGAGCTGAATAGCCTGGGTGAAGCCGAACAGGGAGAAGAACACGCCGGCGGTGGAGATGGCAAGGAACATGTTGGTCACATCGCCGGTCTCGTGGGCCTTGACCGTGAAGTTCTCCGGATGATGCGCGGTGGACATAAGCACCAGGATGGTGCCGATAGGCGCGCATACCTTGATCCAGGTGGCGAGCGTATTGAATAAGAGCACCAGGCGCAGGATCAGGAAGTTGAGCGCGACGAACGCGCCCATGATGCAGATGCACACCACCATGCCGGTGCCGGTGAGGAGTCCCGTGGTGGTGTCCACCATGCCCGGGAGATATCCGTTGGCGTAGGTGACGACGGCGAGTGCCTCCACCGGCGCGATGGTCACGTAGGCGAGGAACAGGATCCAGCTCCATACCCGGCCGACCAGCCGCCCGTGGCTGATGAGGCTGATGTGCATGAGCCCACCGCTGCGCGGGAACAAGGGGCCGAGTTCCGCGTACACCATGGCAATCAGACCCACCACCAGGGCGGCGATGGCCCAGGAACCAATGCTCAAGGGGCCGGCGATCTGCGCCGCCTTCATGGGGCCGAACAGCCAGCCGGAGCCGATCGTGGAACTCAGGCCCGCGAACAACAATCCGATGAGGCCGGCGTCTTTGCGCAGCTTGCCTTGTGCCACGGGGAGTCTCCTGGAATATGGTTGCGAGAGGCTAACGGAGGGTGAGGCCGGGTTCAAGCGAGCATACCGCGAGCCGCATGCGGCTCGCCATGCTCACGCGGCCGAACCGGGCAGGCAGGGAAAGCCTGCCCTGTGCTGGACTCGGAGCAGGGGTAAGGCCGATCGACCGAACGAGAGCCGCAGTTGGCCGCTTCGGCCAACCAGCGGTTTTCCTTCTTCCGAGACCGGGAATGGTCAAGATTGCTCCGTGGGCGACACGCGGCTCAGTTTCAGGAAACGGTAGGTGAGCAGCACCGCCGCCACCGTGAGTCCGGCGAGGAACCCCGCCCAGATCATCTGCGGCCCCAGGTGCAGCGGGATGCCGAAGAGCCAGGCCAACGGGAAGCCCACGCCCCAATAGGCGAACACGGTGATGAGCATGGGCGTGCGCGTGTCCTTGTAGCCACGCAGCGCGCCCATGGCACTTACCTGCAGGCCGTCCGAGAACTGCATCACCGCACCCATGTAGAGCAGGCTCACGGCGATGGCGGCCACCGCCGGGTCGTGGGTGTAGACGCCGACGATCTGCCGTGGCAAGAGCGCCATGCTCAAAGCTGAGAGCAGCTCGAAGCCGAGGCACAGGCCGATGCCGGTGAAGCCCGCGAGCCGTGCTTCCGCCCGGTCGCCGCGCCCGAGCGCGTGTCCCACGCGCACCGAGATGGCGAGCGCGATGCTCATGGGCACCATGAACACGAATGACGCGTAGTTGAGTGCGATCTGGTGCGCCGCCACGATGTCGGTGCCGAGGGTGCCCATCATGAGGCCGACACCGGAGAACAGCGTCGATTCCATGAAGATGCCGATGGCTATGGGCACGCCGAGCAACAGGAGTTCGCGCTGCAGGCCGGCGTCGACCCCATCGAAGCGGTCGAAGATCTTCAGCGGATGGTAGTGGGCGTGGCGCGCCACGTAGGTGAGCATCCCCAGGAACATCAGCCATTGGGTGATGGCTGTGGCATAACCGGTGCCGGTGGCGCCCAAGGCCGGCAGCCCCAGTTTGCCGTACATCAACACATAGTCCAACACGCCGTTCACCACAAGGCCGCCCACCGCCAGGATCACCATCACGCGGGTGCGGCCGATGCCTTCGCTGGTGAAGCGCAGCACCTGGTAGAGGCAGAGTCCCGGCATGCCCCAGGCAATGGCGCGGAGATACCCGTCCGCTACCGGGATGATCTCGGGTTGGATGTGGATCAACTGCATGAATGGTACGGCGTGTCGCAAGAGCAGGAACGCGCCCCAGCCCATGAGCTGGGAGAGCCAGGCCATCTGCCGCGCATAGCGCCCGATCTCCGCGTGCCGGCCCGCACCGTGAAGATGCGCGGTGGTGGGCGACTGGGCCATGAGCAGCCCCAGCGAGAACAGGAACACCGGCGCCCAGGCGCTGGAACCCACCGCCACGCCCGCCAGCGTCTTGGCGCCCAGGAGGCCCGCCATCACTGCGTCGGTGAGCCCCATACCCACCAGTGCAAGGTTGTGCACGATGATCGGCAGGCCGATGCCGAGCATGGCGCGGGCTTCGAGTTTGACGGCAGGCCAATGAGCGGTGAAGCGGGAGAGCATGGACGTGCGGTTCGGTGTCATCTGGCGGGCGTGACGCATCATAGCAAGCGCTTCGTCAAAGTGGCATGATTGATGGCCCCGGCGCGGCGCGGACGCCGCCCGGAAAAAGAACACTTCCGGAGTTTCCCATGGCTCAAACCATCCGCCCCGTAGCTATCGTCGGATCGATGCGCATCCCCTTCTGCCGCATCTTCACCAACTATGCCGACATCGGTAACCTCGAGATGCTCACCGCCGCCGTCAAGGCGCTGGTGGAGAAGTACAACCTCAAGAACGAGATCCTGGGCGACGTGGTGGCGGGCGCGGTGATGAAGCACTCGCGCGACTGGAGCATGGCGCGCGAGGCGGTGCTGTCAAGCGGCCTCAACGTGCACACCCCGGCCCACAACTCCGACCGCGCCTGCGGCACCTCACTCTCCACCGCCGCCGAGATCGCGGCGCGCATCGCCATCGGCGAGATCGATTCCGGCATCGCAGGTGGCGTGGACACCGCGAGCGACGTGCCCATCGTCTTCGGCCGCCACTTCCAGCAGCTCCTGCTGAAGAGCAGCCGCGGCAAGAGCTTCGGCCAGAGACTCTCACCCTGGCTCGGCTGGCGGCCGAGCGACCTGAAACCGCACCTGCCGGCGGTCACTGAGTCCCGAACCGGGCTCAACATGGGCCAGTCCTGTGAGCTCATGGCCCAGGAATGGGGCATCACCCAGAAGGAGCAGGACGAACTTGCCTACCAGAGCCACATGAAGGCGGCGGCGGCCTGGAAGGAAGGCTTCTACAACGATCTGGTTACCCCGTTCCACGGCGCTACCATGGACAACAATGTGCGCGCCGACTCCACCCTTGAGAAGCTCGCCAAACTCAAGCCCGTGTTCGACAGGTCGAGCGGCAAGGGTACCCTGACCGCCGGCAACTCCACGCCGCTCACGGACGGCGCCTCCGCTGTGCTGCTCGCCTCCGAGGACTGGGCCAAGGCCCATGGCCTGCCTGTGCTCGCCTATCTCACACACACCGCGACGGCAGGAGTGGACTTTGCGGGGCAACAGGGTCCGCGCGAGGGCCTCTTGATGGCGCCCACCTACGCGGTGCCGAAGATGCTGGACCGGGCGGGCTTGAAGCTCCAGGACTTCGACTTCTACGAGATCCACGAGGCCTTCGCCGCCCAGGTGCTCTGCACCCTCAAGGCCTGGGAGTCCGCGGACTACTGCCGCACCCGCCTCGGCCGGAAGGAACCCCTGGGTTCCATCGACCGATCCAAGCTCAATATCAAGGGCGGCAGCGTGGCCCTCGCCCACCCATTCGGCGCCACTGGCGGTCGCATCCTGGGAACGCTGGCCAAGATCCTGACGCAGAAAGGCAAGGGCCGGGGTTTGATTTCTATCTGCACCGGCGGAGGGATGGGTGTTACCGCCATTCTGGAACGCTGACAGACCGCTGAAAGTACAAAATGAAAAAGCTCCGCAAGGGGCTTTTTCATTTCGGCGGGTCGGCGTGACTCTCAGGCCTTGGACAAGTCGGACGTGCAGCTCGGGCAACGCGTGGCATTGATGTTGATGGTGGAGAAGCAGTAGGGACAGGTCTTGGTGGTAACCGCGGCCGGCTTCTCGAGCCGCTGCTGCAGCCGGTTCATGCTGCGGATCAGCATGAACACCGAGAACGCGATGATGACGAAGCTGATGAGCGTGTTCACGAACAGGCCATAGTTGAGCGTCACCGCTCCGGCGGTGTGCGCCTCCGCCAGCGTCGCATAGGGCCCCGGGAGCTTGTGACCTTCCTTAAGTATCACGAACAGGTTGGAGAAATCCACATTGCCGAGCAGGAGGCCGATGGGCGGCATGATGATGTCGTCCACCATGGATTTCACGATGGCGCCGAAGGCGGCGCCGATGATGATGCCCACGGCCATATCCACTACGTTCCCCCGCATGGCGAATTCGCGGAATTCCTTGAACATGGACGTTCTCCCGGGATGGCGGATGCCGAGAAAGCATAGCACCGGCTAGAATGTCTCATGGACAGGCACGCTGATTCCCCCAGCGCACCGCATACTCGCGCGGACAGCCTCGGCGTGCTGCTGGTGAACCTGGGCACGCCGGACGCGCCTACGGCTTTCGCCCTGCGCCGTTATCTCGCCGAGTTCCTTTCGGATCCTGACGTCGTCACCCTGCCGCGCATCCTGTGGCTGCCTCTGCTCCATTGTCTCGTGCTGCGCACGCGTCCGGCGAAATCCGCCGAGGCCTATGCGCGCATCTGGACCAGAGCGGGGTCACCGCTTCTGGTGAACAGCCAGGCTCTCGCGGACAAGCTGGAGGCGGCCCTGGGCTCCGGCTGCAAGCTGGCCTTGGGGATGCGCTACGGAAACCCTTCCCTCTCCTCCGCACTTGCTGCTCTCAAGAAAACAGGCGTGGCACGCGTCCTGGTGTTGCCGCTCTATCCCCAATATGCCGCCGCCACGACGGGTTCGACGTTGAAGGCCGTGGACCGGGCCCTCAAGCGGCTCGGCTGGTCGTCCGCCGTGACCGCCATCCGCGACTACCACGACCGGCCCGCATATATCACCGCCCTCGCAGAGAGCGTCCAAGAACATTGGGCGGAGCACGGCCGCGGGCAGAAGCTCATCGTTTCCTTCCACGGCATCCCGAAACAGATCTCCGATGGCGGAGACCCCTACGCCGATCAATGCGATGGAACCGCGCGTCTGCTCGCGGGACGGCTAGGCCTCAAGGAAGGGGAATGGCGGCTGACGTTCCAATCGCGCTTCGGTCCCGCCGAATGGCTCAAGCCCTACACGGAGGAAGCTCTCATAGAGTGCGCCGCCCAAGGCCTCACGCGGGTGGACGTCATCTGCCCCGGCTTCGCCGCCGACTGCCTCGAGACCCTGGAGGAGATCGCCCTGCGTTATGCCGATAGCTTCCGCGCCGCGGGCGGGAAGGAGCTGTGCTACATCCCGGCGCTCAACGCGCGCGACGCCCACGTGCGCGCACTCGCGGAGCTCGTGCTGCAGAAGCAGCGCGAGCGGGCCTGAGGCGACCATGCTGGGCGAGTTCCTGGAGATCGGCCTCGCGACGCCGGACATGCTCCGCTCCCTGGAGTTCTACCGGCAGCTGGGATTCGCCGAGGCGCCCACCGGCGGCGGCGGCAAGCATCCCTACACCGTCGTCACCGACGGACACCTGTACCTGGGCCTGCACAGACAGGACGACCGTGTCCACGGCTTGAGCTTCGTGTTGCAGGAACTGCGGCATCATGTTCCCGGCTTCGAGGCGCTCGGGATCGAGTTCGACTTCTGCGAGATCGGCCTCGACCAATTCAACCGGTTGGGTTTCCGCGACCCGGAAGGCGGGCTGGTGACGCTCCTGGAAGCGCGCACCTATTCCCCGGTGCACGCCGCCCATGTGAAGGCTTCGCTCTGCGGCTATTTCCTGGAATACCGCCTGCCCGTGGGTGATGTGGCCGCGAGCGCGCGGTTCTGGGAGTCGCTCGGGCTCATCGTCGAGACCGCCGCCGACGGTGCCGCCGCCCAAGCCTCCTGGGCCGGCATCAACCTGAGCTTGACGCGCGCCGGACGCCAGGCACGGCCCACTCTGGTGTTCGCCAACCCGGACCTGGATGCAGCGCACGCACTCCTGGAGATGCGGGGCCTCGACCCCCACAATGAGACCGGCGCCATCCG
>DATGHI010000005.1:0-10316 GCA_035308065.1 Gammaproteobacteria bacterium
ATTCGGGACGGCCATAGCGCTTCACGTACTCGCGCTTCTTGGCCGCAGCCAGATCGGTTCCCTCGCTGGGATCGATGCTGACCACGACGATGTTGAAGTCCTTCCCGGGAATGTAACGGACCATCTCGAGGGCGCTGGTCAGGCCATCGAGTTCCTCGGAACAAAGCATGGGGCAGCGATAGTAAACCAGAGCGAGAATCGCCGGGCGCTTGCCGAAATAATTGCCCAGCGTGACGGGCTTGCCGGCATCGTCGGTAAAGGCCAGGTTCAGCGGCAACTGCGTGTTGAGATGCTGGTCAACGCCCACGCCGCTCAAAATCGAAGGCGGTTTGTCGCTGGCCGGATCCGATTGTTTGTCGCCGTAACTGGAAACCTGGGCAGCCAGAAGCGGGGCCGCAAGAGAAAGCACAATCGCGCCCGCGGCGGCCATCACCACCTGCTGCCGCCATCTCCGAATTGTGTTTCCGCTGATCATGCTGTCGGTTTTCTACTCCCCATTCCCTACTGGCTGTTCCCGGCTTTTTTTGCCTCGGCCTCGGCTTCATCCTGCTCGTAGCTGGTGCGCGCAAACCCGTCGGTCAGCGGCACGGACACGGTCGGCACGATGTCGCCGGTCATCGGCGCCTGGGTATTCACGGCCGGCGCAACCGGCAGCCCGCGCTGGGCAATCAACTGCATTGCCTGCTCAATGGGAATTCTCACCGTTCCCTTCGATTGATCGACCCAGCTGTAGTGGTCCAGAAGCAAATCTTCGCGCGCATGCAGGTCAGCCACGTCCTGGTTGCCGTCGTCGGTTTGCACCCGTGGCGTCGGAAATTGCTGAGTCAGTTCGGCCATCTTGTTTTGGAGCGCCGGGCTGGACGGCATGTTGCCCAGTTCTCGCACCTCGGCGGTCTTGGTCCACTTGCTGTTCGGTCCGTCCTCTTTGTTGAGTTGCGCGTTGATGATTTTGCCGATTCCGTAACACAAGATGCCCGACACCGCTACGAAGATGGCCAACGCGGTAAGAAACACCACGATCCCGGTGACGCGAACGTCGGAGAGTTCGTATCCGGCGGAAGTGTCGATCTCGTCCGGTTCCGGGCCATGCGATCCCAGTTGTTCGTCCTTATGCGGTGGCATGTTCGGGCTCCAGGATTTCTTGGGTGTGTGGGTCGTTGATTTGGACGAGCGGGCGGGCCTTGAGATGGGAGCAGAAGGCGGCCAGCCAGAAGGAGACGAGGGCGGCGGGGACGGCGAAGTACTGGAGGATGCCGAAGGAGAAGTGGAGATTTCTGGCGGCGTCTTTGAAGTTGGGCTCGATGAGCCAGAACAGGTCGAAGGCCTTGGCCAGGATCATCCACTGGCAGACGCGGACCAGGCGTTTCTTGTTGCGCTTGATGTCGCGGGAGAGCAGCAGGGAGAAGGGGATCACCCAGTGGAAGAGGAAGTCGAGGGTGATGATGATGCCCCAGTGGCCGCGGATGCGGTCGAGGTACCAGTTGATCTCGTCGGGCAGGTTTCCGGACCAGATGATGAGGAACTGTCCGAAGGCGAGATAGATGTTGAGCATCACGAAGGCGAAGGTGAGCTTGCCGAGGTCGTGCTGCTCGGTGGAGCGCAGGATGGTGGCGAAGGGCTGGTATCGGCTGAGGGAGACGGCGACGATGATCGACAGGGCCAGCACCGAGAAGCCCTGCCCGACCAGGAACAGGAGGCCGTAGATGGACGAGAACCAGGTCACGTCCATGGACATGACCCAGTAGATGACCGCCGCGGTCATGGTGAGGGAGTAGACCACGATGCCCGGCCCGGAGAGGTTTTCGAGCTTCTTGATCCACCCGGGAGTGTTCACCGGCGAGTCGCTGTCGCGCTTCAGGCCCATGGCGTTCAGCCGCCAGGTGTAGAAGCCCCAGATGGCGAAGCAGGCCAGCCCGGAGATCCAGAACATGGTGGGATTGAGCATGGGGTGCTTGAAGCGGATGCAGTGATCGATGAACTCCACCTGGTCGCGGTTGATCCACCCGAGGCTGAGATCCTTGTCGACGATGGCGTGGTTGGCCCACATATAGAGCCGGCCCTGGAACAGGGCCACCACGATCCAGTAGGCGAAGACCAGCCACAGCGAGCGGGTCATGGCTTCCAGCGGGCGGCGCAGGAGCAGGCCCCACTTGCCGCCCGAGCAGTACTGCACCATCAGGAGCGCCAGGCCGCCCACCGACCAGCCGAAGGTGAGCATCAGGCCCAGCACCCAGCCGCGCAGAAGGTGGTCGAGGGCGGGGACGTTGGGCTCGCGGTCGAGCAGGGCGAGCAGGGCGGCGGCGATGGAAAAGATCCCTCCGGCGAGAAGCGCGCGCGCCCGCCAGCGGTCGACCGCCGGCGGCGCCGAGAGGTCGGCGGGAAGGGTGCGCGCATGAGACAAGTGGGCCATTTGCTTATTTCCCTGTTGGGGTTGCGGTCCTGGTGGCGTTGGGGGCCGTCTGCCCGGGGTCTGCGGGGTTGGCCGGAGCCATGGCCGGCCAGCCCTGCTTCCAGTCGTGTTCGTAGGGCTGCACCGCGGTGGCCGGCATCTGCCAGTGCTCGGCGAAGGACGGCGGCAGGCCCTGGCTCAGGGCCACGTCCTTGAGGTTCTTCACCGGCACGCCCGTGGGCACGTCGCTTTCCTTGGCGTTCTGGCTCAGCTGCAGCGCGCGGATGTAGGCGGCCACCGCCCAGCGGTCGGCCGGGGTCAGCTGCGCGGCGTAGTCGGGCATGGCGCCGTAGCCGTTCGACATCACGTAGAAGTAGTGCGACAGGGGCTGCGACAC
The DNA here is from genome assembly GCA_035308065.1 of Gammaproteobacteria bacterium. GTDB lineage: Bacteria > Pseudomonadota > Gammaproteobacteria > Natronospirales > REEB76 > DASUBN01. The sequence continues at coordinate 2,787 of DATGHI010000005.1, forward strand.
CCGCACCTGGTCGTGCAGGTTGGCGGCCGGCTTGTAGCCCCGCTCGACGATCGCGCCCAGGCCGTTGCCCACCCGCGAGTGGCACGGCGAGCAGTAGATGTTGAACCGCTCCTGGCCGCGCCGCAACACTTCCATGGTGGCCGGGAAGGGCAGCTCGTCGTGCTCTTCGCGGTAGCCGTTGGCCGCCTGGGTCACCCCGGTGTAGAAGTAGGAGTCCTGCCTGAGCTGCCCCCGGGCCACGGTGTTCACCACCTGGGGACGCGCCCCGCGATGGTCGGCGAACAGGTTCGACCCCCGCTGGGGGATGATCTTGGGCTGGTCGTGCATGTCCTGCCGGCACCCGGCCACCAGGGCCAGTGCGGAAAAGGCGAACAGCGCGGCCAGCCTTTGTGGTCTCCCCGGTCTCAGAAGCGAGACCTGGGGCACCCGCCTGATCCCTGACCCCTGATCCCTGATCCCTGTTCTCTGCTCTCTGCAGTTCATCAGTAGTCCACCTCCGTGACCGACACCGGGTCGAGGGTCTGGAGATAGGCTTTGGTCTGGGCGCGATCGAACTTGGGGTCGAGCGCCTCCAGGCAGAGGAAGAACTTGTCCACCAGCGCCCCGTTGCGGAAATTGGGGGCGTTGAACAGCGGATGGTAGAGCGCCGGCATGTGGTTCAGGGCCACCATGCCGAAGGCCGCCGACAGCCCCGCCCATAAAATGGTCCATTCGTAGGCCGGCACGATGAACGCCGGCCAGGAGTAGAGCGGCCGCCCGGCGATGTTCAACGGATAAGCCACCACCGAGATCCAGGTCTCGAGCGAGAACATGGCGCACAGCCCCATCAGCCCGCCCACCAGCGTCACCAGCGGCACCCGGTTGCGATGGAAGCCGATGGCCTCGGCCGCTTCCTCCACCGGGTAGGGGGTGTAGCAGTCCATGCGCCGCCAGCCGTCCTGGTAGGCCTGCCGCGCCGCCCGCACCAGGTCGCCGGGGGTGTCGAACTCGGCCAGTAATCCGTAGGTCCCTTCACGAGGCGGCATACGCTAATCTCCACTCCCCGCCGCGGCCTTGGGCTGCTTGGGCGTGATCCTGGCCTGCGGCAGGAGCATGCGCACTTCGTTCATGGGGATCATGGGCAGGAAGCGCACGAACAGCACGAACAGGGTGGTGAACAGGCCCAGCGTCCCGATGAACGTCATGTAGTCCCACCGGGTGGCCCGGTAGGTGCCCCACGCCGAGGGCAGGAAGTCGCGATACAGGCTGGTCACGATGATCACGAAGCGCTCGAACCACATGCCCGTGTTGACGATGATCGACATGATGAACATGAAGGTGATGTTGGTCCTCAGCTTGCGCGACCACAGGGTGGTCAGGGGAATCGCCAGGTTGCAGGCGATCAGCGTCCAGTAGCTCCACCCCATGGGACCGAACATGCGGTTCCAGAACATGAACGCTTCCCAGTGGGAGGCCGAGTACCAGGACATGAAGGCTTCCATGCCGTAGCCGTAGGCCACGATGAACCCCGTGGCCAGCATGACCTTGCCCATGTTGTCGATGTGCCGCTCGGTGACCAGCGCTTCCAGGCGGTAAAACTTGCGCAGCGGGATGGCCAGGGTCAGCACCATGGCGAAGCCCGAGTAGATGGCCCCGGCCACGAAGTAGGGCGGGAAGATGGTGGTGTGCCAGCCGGGCAGCACCGCCACCGCGAAGTCGAAGCTGATGACCGTGTGCACCGAGAGCACCAGCGGCGTGGCCAGGCCGGCCAGCAGCAGCGAGGCCGTCTCGTAGCGCATCCAGTGGCGCACCGACCCCCGCCACCCCAGCGAGATGATGCCGTAAAAATACTGCCCGATTTTCGATTTCGCCCGGTCGCGGAACGTCCCGAAGTCGGGGATCATGCCCACGTACCAGAACACCACCGAGATGGTCGCGTAGGTCGACACCGCGAACACGTCCCACTCCAGGGGGGAGCGGAACTGCGGCCACACCGTCATGGTGTAGGGCAGAGGCAGCATCCAGTACCCCAGCCACGGACGCCCGGTGTGGATCAGGGGGAACATCCCCGCGCACACCACCGCGAAGATGGTCATGGCTTCGGCGAAGCGGCTGATGGAGTTGCGCCACTGCTGCTTGAACAGAAGCAAAATGGCGGAGATCAGCGTCCCCGCGTGGCCGATGCCGATCCACCACACGAAGTTGATGATCGCGAACCCCCAGGCCACCGGCTGGGTGACGGCCCAGATCCCGGTGCCCTTGAGGAACAGCCAGGTCACGGCCACCAGCAGCACCGTCGCCCCCGCCCCCGCCAGGGTGAAGACCGCGAACCACCCCAGGGGAGTGTGCGGCGTCAGCACGATGCGCGTGATCTTGTCGGTGACCGACTTGAACGTCTGCCCCGGCTCGATGACCCGGTATTCTCCCGTGGCCGGGTCCACCCAGCGCGCGTACTCCGGATCGGTCGGTTTCAGGTTGCTCGTTGCCATGCGTCAGTTCTCGGTTCTCAGTTCGTCGTTCGTCGTTCTCAGTCGTCAGCGATCAGCTATCAGTCTCTGACCCCTGATCTCTGATCTCTGACCCCTGTTTTCACCCGTGCTCCACCGGCCCCTCTTCCAGTTCCTGGTTGGGGTTCAGCACCTCGGCCACATAGGTGGTCCGGGGGCGCGTGTTCTGGTCGGCCAGCACCTGGTAGGTGCGCTCATTGCCGCGCAGCCTGGCCACCCGGCTTCCCGGGTCGTTGATGTTGCCGAACATAATCACCTCGGCCGGGCACGCCTGCTGGCAGGCCGTCCGGATCTCCCCGTCGCGGATCGCCCGGTTCTCCTTGTCGGCCTCGATCTTGACCGCGTTGATCCGCTGCACGCAGTAGCTGCACTTCTCCATCACCCCGCGCGAGCGCACGCTCACGTCCGGGTTGCGCATCAGCTTCAGGCTCTCGGTCTCGAAGTCGGAGAACAGCAGGAAGTTGAACCGCCGCACCTTGTAGGGGCAGTTGTTGGAGCAGTAGCGCGTCCCCACGCAGCGGTTGTAGACCATGGCGTTCAACCCCTCGGGGGTGTGCACCGTGGCTCCCACCGGGCAGACCTGCTCGCAGGGCGCGTTCTCGCAGTGCTGGCACAGCATGGGCTGGAAGTGCGCCCGCGGGCTGGCCAGGTCGCCCTCGAAATAGCTGTCGATGCGGATCCACTGCATGTTGCGCCCGATTCGCACCTGCTGCTTGCCCACCACCGCGATGTTGTTCTCCGCATAGCAGGCCACCACGCAGGCGTTGCAGCCCGTGCAGCTCGACATGTCGATCGACATGCCCCAGGCGTTTTCCGGGTACGTCCAGTTGGGGAACATGCTGGTCCCCATGTGGGTCGCTTCGCGGCCCTCACCCTGGTTGGCGAACCCCGGGTTCTGCCTGTATTCCTCCAGCGTCGCGTAGCGGATGATGCCCCGCGGCCCCAGCGCTTCCACCGCTTCCAGAGACCGGTTCTGGTTGCCGTACTCCGAGAACGCCTTCGAGCGGTGGTCCTGGTAGTGGCTCTTGGTGATGGCGATGCCCCACTTGCCGTCCACCTTCTTCACCGACCCCGTCGCGTAGAACGGCGCCCACGAGGGGCGGATCCGATAGGCGCTGAAGCCCGCCCCGGAACCCACCCGGCCGGCCGCTTCCCGCCCGTAGCCCAGATACACGGTCACCGAGTTGTCGGGATGGCCCGGAGCCACGATCACCGGCGCCTTCACCTTGCCCGAGCCCACCGTGATCTCCACGATGTCGTCTTCTTCCAGCTTGAGCTGAGTGAGCGTGGCGCCGGACATGATGGCCGCGTTGTCCCAGCTCAGGCTGGTCACCGGCTTGGGCAACTCCTGCAACCACCCCACGTTCGAGAAACGCCCGTCGTACACGTTGGGGTCGGGACGGAAGATGATCTCTATCGATTCCTGGGAAGAGGGCGACGGCACGCGGAGGGGCGCGCTCGCGGGCCTGGCGCTCTTGTCGAACGCCGTCCCCTCGATCCAGCCGGCGTGCAGCGCCTTCCTCCAGCCCAGCTCGAAGTCCCCCTGGATGGCCGGGCGCCACGTCTCCCGCACCGCCTCATACGCGCTCTTCAAGGGATCGTGGAGAAGGATCTCCAGAACCTCGTGCGCCGTGTGCCCCCCGTAGAGCGGATCGATCAGCGGCTGCACGATCGTTACCGTGCCGTCGTAGCTGCGCGCATCGGACCACGACTCCAGCGCGTGCGCCGCCGGGATGTGCCAGTGCGCGATCTGCCCCGTCTCGTCCTGGTGCGACCCCAGGTGCGCCACCGTCCCGGCCTTGTTGAACGCTCCCAGGAACTCCAGATCGAAGGGCGACGAGTAGACGGGGTTGGCGTTCAGGATCACCAGCCACTGGACCTTGCCCGCGTTCAGCTCCGCGACCAGCGCCTTCATATCGGCGATCTGGTCCGACGGCAGAGGATTCAGGGGCTCCGACGTTAGCGACACAGTCTTGCCCACATTGCCCAGCGCGCTGTTGATGGCCGCGGCCAGCGAGGCCACCGACGCATCCTGGTAGAGCCCCGGGATCACCGCGCTCTTCCCGCTCGCGGCCTTCAGATCCCTGGCCAGCGCGGCGAGGAACTTTTTCTGTTCATCGCTCCACGCGTAGTCCGGCGACGGCACCCCCGCCACTCCCACCGCCGCTGCCAGCGCGGCTGCGAACGAAGGCACTTCGCTGGCCCGCAGCACCAGCCGGTGTTCGGCCTTCATCCCCGTCGTGGTCGGCGTGCTCTCGACCGCATACAACCGGTTCAGCTTCTCCGCGTCCTTGCGCCGCGCCGCGTACTCCCGCACCAGCTTGTGGAACCCCGGATACGCCGCCCCCGACAAAAAGTCCGCATCCAGCGCCACGATCACGTCCGCGCCCGACAGGTCGTACTGCGGTATCGGGCCCGATGCCAGAGCCGTGCCCGCCATCGCCGGGTCGTACTGAATCAGCTTCGCCTGCGGGTACGCCTGCGCCACCGCCTTCCACTGCCGCGCCAGCGTCGGCGAGGTGATGGTCGTGGTCAGGAAGCGGATCCCCGTCCCGTCTTTGCTTCCCGACACCGCGTCACGAAAGGTGCGCGCGAACTCCCCCCACTCCCGGTTCTCCCCCTGGAACGTCACCCGCTTCGACCGGTCCGGATCATAAAGGTCCAGCAGCAGTCCCTGCGTGAACACGTCCGAAGAACCCTGGTTGTAGCCGTGCTCCGGGTTGCCGTCGATCTTGATCGGACGGAACTGGTCCGCCTTCACCAGCGTCGGCACCGCCCCGGTCGCAAACGGGCTGGCGGTGGCAAAATACATCGGCTTGCCCAGCACCAGGTCCTCGGGCTGCTTGATGTAGGGAAAAATCGGCTCGTCCGGCTGCTTGGTGCACCCCGCCAGGCCGGCCAGCGCCAGCGACGCGCCCATCACCTTCAGGAAGCCCCGCCGCGACACCGGGTCTACCCATTCGCCGGCTGCCGAAGGAAACTCCTCCTCCACCGCCTGCTGGAACTCTTCCGTGTTGGCCAGCTCCTCGAGCGAACGCCACAACCCTTTGCCCCTGGCGCCCTTCAGCTCTTCGCGCACCGCGGCCAGCGTCAGCGGCTGCGCTTCCCCGGCCTGATTCGTCTCCTTCACACCCGTCTCCCGCGCGCTCATCGGTGGCACACCTCGCAGCTCATCAGGTCCCTGGGCGTGCGGATCTTGTACTCCTTCACCAGGAAATGGCCCAGCTCCTCCTGGCTGGTGAACTTGGTGTACGTCTCGGTGGAGATCCCCACCCCGGAGACATCCCCCGCCTGCCCCGGCGCCCCGGGCAGCTCCAGCGACGCCAGCCTGGTGCCCTCCCCCGAAGGCTCCCGCGTCACGCAGCTCACCCCCTCGGCCGTCGGCATCGGGGTCCCCGGCAAGCGGTCTGTGCTTGCGGGGGTGATCGGTATCGGGGTCCCCGGCAAGCGGTCTGTGCTTGCGGGGGTGATCGGCATCGGGGTCCCCGGCAAGCGGTCTGTGCTTGCGGGGGTGATCGGTTCGCCGTCCTTCCCGCCCCTCACCGCGCACCACACCGGACGGTCCTCCCCCGGCGCTTCCCACGCCATGTTGTAAATCTGCGACGTCGGGCGAAGGTTCTTGGCCGGGTTGCGGTGGCAGTCCAGGCACCACTCCATCTGCAGCGTGTTCTCCGCGTACATCAGCGGCATCTGGTCCACACGACCGTGGCACGTCGAACACCCCAGCCCCTTGTTCACATGGATCTCATGGCTGAAATAAACGAAATCAGGCAGGTCGTGAACCTTGGTCCACACCAGGCTCTGTCCCGTGGCCCAGCTCGTCCTCACCGGCTCGAGCAGTTGAGCGTTGGTCCAGATCTGTGCGTGGCAGTTGATGCAGGTTTTGGTGGGCGGGATTCCGGCGTAGCTCGATTTCTCCACTGTTACGTGACAGTACTGGCACTGCAGCCCCAGCCCCTCCACATGGTGCTTGTGACTGAAGGGCACAGGCTGGTCGGGTCTCTGGCCCTGCCGCGTGACCCATGGCGAGCGCTGCAATTCGTCCAGCGTAACTCCCAGGGCGATCACGATCAGCCCCGTCAACACCAGGCTCATGCGGGCCAGTGCATTGGAGCTGCGTTCAAATATCTGCGCCATGAATGCGGTTCCTGATGAATTGCGGTCTGAATGTGCGCGCTGTGCTCGCGGTCACACAGGTTGTGGTCAAGGTTGGCTCTTGAGCAAGAAATCACCTGAGCGGAGGAGAAGCCCGAAAAAACACTATAGCAGCAGCGGCCCGGGTGCAACCCAGTGCGCGCCTCAGATTCCGAAAAATATTTTGTGGCGGAACTGACTGGTAATTTGCTGAAAATAATGATGCTTGTGATAGAGGAGCCGATCGGTCATGAACCATCGGGCCCCAGGCCTCTCGCGTACCAGAGATTGGGATGTCCTTCAAACAGATATCATGCCCATCGCTCGCTGACCCGCCGTGGCCGGCTCGTCACCCCGATACTGAACGGCTGGTGACGAGACCGATCCACTTCCTATCTGGCCCGTTTGTGTAGTTCCCGGAATTGCCGCGACCATGTAATCTCGCACCAGAACTCGACTCGCCATGGGATTCCTCAGCTATCTCTTTTACCCCTGGAGTCTCATCCTCCAGGTGCTCGCGATCCTCCACTTCATCCGGAGGCGCCCGGCGTCCTATTGGCTTTACATCATCATTTTCCTCGGCCCCCTGGGAGCACTCATCTACCTGATCATGGAGGCGCTCCCCGAGCTCGGCATCGTGGGACACACCATGAGCGGTTTTCCACGCCGCAAGCGAATCAGCGAGCTTGAAGGCGCGGTGAGCGACAACCCCTCGGCCGGAAACTTCGAGGAAATGGGCGACCTCTACCTGGAGGAAGGCAACTTCCCCATGGCAAAGGCCGCCTTTGACAAGGCCATCGCGGCACGATCCACGACGCCGGATTGCTTTTACCACCGCGCAGTCTGCTCGATCCAATTGGGCGACTTCGCAGCCGCCGTGCCGGATCTTGAATTCGTGCTGGGGAAAGAT
>DATGHI010000006.1:0-7579 GCA_035308065.1 Gammaproteobacteria bacterium
TTCAAGCGATGCAGCAGATCCTCGCGAAAGTGGCCGGATTGGACCCGCTGGTCGAGATCCTGATGGGTGGCAGCGATCACCCGCACATCGACCTTGACGGGCGTCTGTCCTCCCACCCGGTAGAACTCGCCCTCGGCGAGCACGCGCAAGAGCCGCGTCTGCAGCGCCGGCGACATATCGCCGATCTCGTCCAAGAACAGGGTGCCGCCGTGGGCCTGCTCGAAGCGGCCGAGGCGGCGGTTGCTGGCGCCGGTGAACGCTCCCCGCTCGTGGCCGAAGAGCTCGGATTCCAAGAGTTCCGCCGGGATGGCTGCGGTGTTGAGCGCGATGAATGGCTGACGCGCCCGCGGGCTGTGGCGGTGCAGGGCACGGGCCACCAGCTCCTTGCCGGTACCGGATTCGCCGGTGATGAGCGCGGTCATGTGACTGCGGGTCAGCCGGCCGATGACCCGGAACACGTTCTGCATGGCCGGCGCCTCGCCGATGAGCACCTCCTCCCCGACACCGCCTTTGGCGGCCGCCTGGCTCCCGCCCTGGGCCTGGAGCGCCCGGTTCACCAGGGCCGTGAGCTCATCGATGTCGAAGGGCTTGGGCAGGTATTCGAAGGCGCCGCCCTGGTAGGCGGCGACCGCGCTCTCCAGGTCCGCGTGGGCCGTGACCACGATCACCGGCAGCTTGGGGTGCTCGCGGCGTAAGACTTCCAGTAGCTCGAAGCCGCTCTCCCCCGGTAGGCGCACGTCGGTCACCAGCACCGCCGGCGGGGCGGAACTCAGCGCCTGACGCGCTTCCTCGGCGCTGGCGTAGAGCCGGACCGCGAAGCCGGCTTCCTTGAGGGCCTCGTCCATGACCCAGCGCAGGGCCGGGTCGTCGTCCACGATCCAGATCTCAGCGGCGTTCTTGCTCATGGCTTTCTTCCAATGGCAGCAGTACGGAGAATACGGTGCGTCCCGGCGCGTTCATGACTTCGATGAGTCCGCCGTGGCGGTTGACCAATTCCTGGGCGATGGAGAGGCCGAGCCCCGTGCCGCGGGGTTTGCCGGAGACCAGTGGCGCGAAGATGCGCGCCTGTAATTCCGGCGGGATGCCGGGACCGTCGTCTTCCACGTCCACGCAGGCCACGAGACGGTGGCGATGGGCGCCGATGGTGAACTGGCGCAGCACGCGAGTACGGAACAGCACGCGGCCGCGATCGTTAAGCGCTTCGCGGGCGTTGCGCGCGATGTTGAGCAGCGCCTGGACGATCTCGCCCCGGTCCAGCTTCAGTTCCGGCAGGCTCGGATCATAGTCGCGCTCCACTTTGAGACCCTTGGGCGACTCGCTTTCCGTGAGCCGCGCCACGTGCTCCACGAGTTCGTGGATGTTGATGGACCGGCGTTGCGGAGGCCGCGGCGGCCCGAGCATGGCTTCCACCAGGGCGGTGAGCCGGTCCGCCTCCTGCAGGATCACGCGGGTGTATTCCCGCAGCGCTTCGTCAGGCAGGCGCCGCTCCAGGAGCTGCGCCGCACCGCGTAACCCCCCCAGGGGATTGCGGATCTCGTGGGCCAGGTTGCGGGCCAGCACCCGATTGGCGGCGTGCTGGGCGATGAGCGCGTCCTCGCGGCTAATGCGCAAGTGCCGGTCCAGGGGTGTGAGCTCCACCAGCAGCGGCACGTCCCCCTCCCGCTCCGCCACCGGGGTCGCGGTGCAGTCCACGGTCACCTGTTCGGGAGCCTCGGGGGTCCCCAGGGCGAGCTTCAGTTCCCGTTGGGTGAAGGTCTCGCGGGTCTCGGCAGCGCGGCTCAGAGCCGCCGCCAGTTCGCGGGCTTCCGGCAGGCAGGCGACCATGGGCTTACCCAACACCTGGCGGGCATCGAGTTTCAGCAGGGTTTCGGCCGCCGGGTTCAAGTAGTCGAGGCAGAGGCGCCCGTCCAGCCAGAGGATGGCTGTGGTCTGGTTCTCGAGGATGGCCCTGAGGGTTTGGCCGGACAGTGAGGAGTCCATGGGCACCTACGGGTTTGCACCATTGTAGTGCAAATGCACCGTATCAGTGCGTCTTCCGGGTCCCCCGCTGGATGAAAAAAGTCACGGGCGTCGCGGCGATGACTTTGGCGCCGTCGCCGTTGGTGACGCTCGCCGCGGCGCTGTGTTCGCCCCGGCCGAGGTCCTGGAAGGTCTGGGACAGGGCGGTGCCGCTCTTGCTCTGGCCGTCCACACTGATGGTGAGGCTGTCGCCCGATTGCAGGCCAGGCTCCAGAGCCACGCTCACGGTCACGCTCTCCACGTTCCAGAACATCTGTTGGTCCGTAGGTGCCGTGATCTGCAGCTGCGAATAGGCCTCTGCTGCGGGCGCATTCTGAGCGTTGACCACGGGAGGAGTAACGGCGTTGGTAGGCGGAGCGTACGTCTGGGCGTGGGGCAGTTGCACCTTCACGGCGCCGGGATGGGGCGTATCCGAGTAATGCACGTTGCCCTTCTCGTCCACCCACTTGTACAGGGCATCGCCCAAGACTGCAGTGGCAAGCAGGAATGCCAATAAGAACAGGAAAAAACGGCTCATGCGTTGGAGCGTAGTCCAATAGCCACTGCTGCTCAAGCAAAGATGACTTGCGGTCATTTAGGACTTGAAAATACCCGAGTGGAGGCCTATAGTATTAATGGACTGGACGGTCCAGTCTAAATCTGTTAAATCGATGACAGTTTCACGAATCACGCGCTCCCCGCGCGTGACCGCAGTCCCACTTCTCCCTGTGGGGCTGCCCGGGAGCTACCCCACTCCCGGTCTCTTGCTGGCGCGGCCGTTTTACCCCATCCCCACGGCGCGCCAGCTTTTCTATTCGAGACGACAGGCGGAGCCGGAAGGCTCCGCCTCTTCGTTCATGCACAGCGAATCAGCACGGAAGGCGGTTCTGTGGGCACCACGTAACAACCCCGCAGGGGTTTCTGCCACCAGCCTACATCCCACCAGCGGCCCAGCTTGAAACCCGCCTTGCGATAGATACCCACCGGCTCGAACCCGAAGCGTTCGTGCAGCGCGACACTGGCGATGTTCGGCAGGGTGATGCCGGCGTAAGCGGTGTAATACCCCTGGTCCCTCAGGCACGCGAACAACTCGGTGTAGAGCGCGTGCCCCAGACCCCGTCGCCGCTGCGCCTCGTGTACGTAGACCGAGGTATCCACGGACCATTGGTACGCGGCCCGGTCGTGGTGGCGGCTCGCATAGGCGTAACCCAGGATCGCGCCGGCCTCCTCGCACACGAGCCAAGGCAGCTCCGCGATGACCCGTGATATGCGTCCCGCCATGTCGGCGTCGGCGGGCGGCGTGAGCTCGAAGGAGATAACCGTGCCCTCCACGTAGGGCCGATATATTGCGGCGATGCCAGGGGCATCAGTGGGAGTCGCAAGCCTGATCTCCATGTGCCTCTCCTGAAAGTACTCAGCCGCCGAAAGGCGGCTGAGTGTTTCATCTTTACTGATCACCAGCCTTAGAGGCTGTAGTACATCTCAAATTCGATGGGGTGAGTGGTCATGCGCAGGCGCGTCACGTCTTGCATCTTGAGGCCGATGTAGGCGTCCAGCACGTCGTCGGTAAACACGCCGCCTTTCTTGAGGAACTCCCGGTCCTTGTTCAGGTGTTCGATGGCCATGTCCAGGGACCAGCATACCTGGGGGATGTTCTTCTCCTCCTCAGGCGGCAGGTCGTAAAGATCCTTGTCCATGGCCTCGCCCGGATGGATCTTGTTCTGGATGCCGTCCAGGCCCGCCATCATCATGGCCGCGAAGGCGAAGTAGGGGTTGGCGCTGGAATCCGGGAAGCGCACCTCGATGCGGCGCGCCTTCGGGTTCGAGACGTAGGGGATGCGGATAGAGGCAGAGCGGTTGCGGGCCGAGTAGGCCAGCATCACCGGCGCCTCGAAGCCTGGCACCAGGCGCTTGTAGCTGTTGGTACCGGCGTTGGTGAGCGCGTTCAGCGCACGGGCGTGCTTGATGATGCCGCCGATGTAGAACAGCGCGGTCTCCGACAGGCCGCCGTAGAGGTTGCCGCTGAACAGGTTCTTGCCGTCCTTCGCCAGGGACTGGTGCACGTGCATGCCGTTGCCGTTGTCGCCGACGAGCGGCTTCGGCATGAAGGTGGCAGTCTTGCCGTAGGCGTGGGCCACGTTCATGACCACATATTTCAGGATTTGCACCGCGTCGGCCTTCTCCACCAGGTGGCCGAAGGCCACGCCGATCTCGCACTGGCCCGCGGTCGCGACCTCATGGTGGTGCACCTCGGTCTTGAGGCCCATCTCCTCCAGCGTCGAGCACATGGCGGAGCGGATGTCCTGCAGCGCGTCCACCGGCGGCACCGGGAAGTAGCCACCCTTCACCCCGGGGCGGTGGCCGAAGTTGCCATCCTCGTAGGCGCGCTCGGAGTTCCAGCCCGCCTCGCGGGAGTCGATCTTGTAGAAGGCGCCGCTGATGTCCGCGCCCCAGCGGATGTCGTCGAAGATGAAGAACTCGTTCTCCGGGCCGAAGTAGGCAGTGTCGGCGATACCGGTGGACTTCAGGTAGGCCTCGGCGCGCTTCGCGAGCGAGCGCGGGTCGCGCTCGTAGCCCTGCATGGTGGAGGGCTCGATGACGTCGCAGCGCAGGTTGAGGGTCTTCTCCTCGAAGAACGGGTCCAGCACGGCGGTGGCGGCGTCCGGCATCAGGATCATGTCGGACTCGTTGATGCCCTTCCAGCCGGCGATGGACGAACCGTCGAACATCTTGCCGTCCTCGAACAGCTTGTCGTCCGCGGTATGGGCAGGCACGGTCACGTGCTGCTCCTTGCCGCGGGTGTCGGTGAAACGGAAGTCCACGAAGCGCACACCTTCCTTGGCGATGAGGTCTAGGACGTCTTTGCCGGTCTTGGTAGCCATGATCAGTCTCCAAAGATGGTGAGTGGCGATGCCCTATATAAAGCACGCAGCGTGCCAACTTTCCCGGATACGGTTTTTCTCGAACGGAAGCATAAAGACGGGGGAAGACTGGGAATCAGGTATGCACCAAAATGGTGCATGGCGTTTCGGGCTGCGGGAGCGCGGGTTTTCGGGGAAGCCGTTATACTGGCCGCCTCCCGCGGGCAGGGCGTCGCCCCATAAAAACCAGCCACCATGCCTTCAAGAAAACCCGCGACTTTTCAAGAGCTTATCCTATCCCTGCAGGCCTACTGGTCGAAGCAGGGTTGTGTCCTGATGCAGCCCTATGACATGGAGATGGGCGCCGGCACCTTCCACCCAGCCACGTTCCTCAGGGCCATCGGCCCCGAACCCTGGTCGGCGGCCTACGTGCAGCCCTCGCGCCGCCCCACCGATGGCCGCTACGGCGAGAACCCCAACCGCCTGCAGCACTACTACCAGTTCCAGGTGGTCATCAAACCTTCGCCCGCCGACATCCAGGACCTCTACCTGGGTTCGCTGAAGGCGCTCGGCATCGACCCCCTGGTGCACGACATCCGCTTCGTGGAAGACAACTGGGAGTCCCCCACCCTCGGCGCCTGGGGCCTCGGCTGGGAGGTGTGGCTCAACGGCATGGAGATCAGCCAGTTCACCTACTTCCAGCAGGTGGGTGGCCTGGAGTGCAAACCGGTCACCGGCGAGATCACCTACGGCCTCGAGCGCCTCGCCATGTACCTGCAGGGGGTCGAGAGCGTGTTCCAGCTCACCTGGACCGATGGCCCGCTTGGGAAAGTCACTTACGGCGATGTCTACCACCAGAACGAGGTGGAGCAGTCGAAATACAACTTCGAGGAAGCCAACACCAAGAACCTGTTCACCTGGTTCGACCAGTGCGAGACGGAATGCGCGCGGCTCTTGGAGCGGGGCCTGCCGTTGCCCGCCTACGAGCAGGTGCTGAAGGCCTCCCATACCTTCAACTTGCTGGACGCCCGCCGCGCCATCTCGGTCACCGAGCGGCAGCGCTACATCCTGCGGGTGCGCACCCTCGCCCGCGGCGTGGCCCAGGCCTATTTCAATGCGCGGGAAGCCTTAGGGTTCCCGATGCTGCAGGGCAAGAAGCCATGAGCGCCAAGAAGAAATCCGCGAAAGTCAAAAACACCCTGCCGTTCCTGGTGGAGATCGGTACCGAGGAGCTGCCGCCCAAGAGCCTGAAGAAGCTCGCTCACGCCTTCCTCGAGAACTTCGAGACCCTCGCGCTCTCGGAAAACCTCTTGCCGCCGGGCACCCGCAACGAGCTGTATTTCTCGCCGCGGCGCCTCGCCGTCTACGCGCCGGCCCTGCGCGCCAAGCAGCCGGACCGGAGTGAGGAGCGCCTGGGGCCGGCGGTGTCTGCGGCCTTCGACGCACAGGGCAAGCCCACCAAGGCGGCGGAAGGCTTCGCGAATTCCTGCGGTGTGCCGGTGGAGAAACTGGAGCGCCGCCAGACGGAGAAGGGCGAACGGCTCGCCTGCGTCCTCAGCATCAAGGGTGAACCCGCTGCGGACATCCTGCCGGACCTGCTACGTGAAGCCCTGGCGAAACTCCCCATCGGCAAACGCATGCGCTGGGGCGCCGGCACGGCTGAGTTCGTCCGGCCCGTTCACTGGGTATTGATGCTGCTGGGGGACAAGCCGCTGAAGGGCAGCCTCCTCGGCGTGGCCGGCGGCGACAAGACCTATGGTCACCGCTTTCATCATCCGGCGGCGATCCCGGTCAGGAATCCCAAGGATTACCGCAAGCTCCTGGAGAAGACCGGCAAGGTGCGGGTGGAGGACCGGGACGGCAGCCTCGCGAACAAGATCGGTAGCCTGGCGACCCAGGCGGCGAAGAAAGCCAAGGGGAAACCGGTGCTGGAGCAGGCGCTGCTGGAGGAAGTGGCAGCGCTGGTGGAATGGCCGGTGCCGGTGGTGGGGGGTTTCGACGCCCGATTCCTGGCGTTGCCAGCGGAAGTGATCGCCGCCGTGCTCCAGGGCCAACAACGTTATTTCCCACTACAAAGCGCCGGCGGCAAACTCCTGCCCCACTTCGTGACGATCGCCAACATCCAGAGCCGCAACCCGAAAGAGGTGCAGCACGGCAACGAGCGGGTCATCGTACCCCGGCTCACCGATGCCATGTTCTTCTGGGACCTCGACAAGGGCACGCGACTGGACGCGCGGGTCGAGGACCTGGAACTCGTGGTGTTCCAGAAGGAACTGGGTTCCTACGGCAACAAGCAGAAACGCGTGGCGGCCCTCGCCGAGGATGTGGCGCGGCGTATCAGTGGCGCGCCGCATTTGGCGCGTCGCGCCGCCGGCCTCGCCAAATGCGATCTGCTCTCGAACCTGGTGGGTGAGTTCCCGGAGCTGCAAGGCACCATCGGCATGCACGTAGCGCGCCTCAACGGCGAAGAGGACGAAGTGGCGCGGGCCATCGAGGAGCAGTACCTGCCGCGCTTCGCCGGCGACCGGCTCCCGGAGACCCAAACGGGCCAGGCGCTCGCCATCGCCGACAAGCTGGACACGCTCACCGGCATCTTCGCCATCGACCAGAAACCCACCGGCGAGAAGGATCCCTTCGGCCTGCGCCGCGCGGCCTTGGGGCTCATGCGCATCCTGCTGGAGAAGGAGCTGGATCTCGACCTCGTGGAACTGACACGCGCG
>DATGHI010000007.1:0-4573 GCA_035308065.1 Gammaproteobacteria bacterium
GGGCGCACATAGGTGCCGGGCTCCATGGCCATGCACATGCGCTGGATGGGGTCGTCATGGCTGGGATGCAGGTTGTGGTGGGTGCGCAGCCGCGGCGCGTTGGCGGCTTTATGGTGCAAGGTCGCGACGAGAAGTCGGTCAATTATCTTCATGAAAGAGAGCCCTTTTGAAGGGCCTCTATTATACGGTGGGACTATCGATTCCCATTTGGGGAAAACCGCGACGAAAGCGTCGCGAGCGATGACAGGGCTAGGCGCGCGAGGCGAGCAGGAGGGAGCGTACTCCGACTGTACGTGAGGATTGCGAGCCGGACCGCAACGCAGTTATGCCGAGCGCAGCAGCTTTTGGACGGCTTTTACAGAGTCCATTCCACCTTGGAGGTCAGTTCCTGCTCCATGGGCTGCACCGGCGTGGCGTTGTTGGTGACAATGGCGATGCTGCCCTTGCCGGCGGGGATGATCACGCCGTGGAAGCCGTCCTCGTCCACCGGCACGGTCTTGTCCACGTGGGTGTGGCGCAAGAGCATGATGGTCACGGGCCCGTGGTCGCCCTGCACCACCAGGTGGGCCACCCGCTCGCCGTGGAACAGGCAGACGTGGGCGTAGGTGAGGTCGTCCATGGCGCCCGCCATGTGCACGCCGGCGTGGTCCATGACGCCCTCCACGTAGCTCGCGTCGTGGATCAGGGCGCGGTCGGGAGCCAGCGCCTCGGCCTCATCCGGGTTCTCGATGTGCTTCACCACCGCGTCGGCGAGCTCGGCACCCTCGGGGTGTTGGTGGCGGTACGCGAGCGTCGCGAGCAGGAGCGCCATGACCGCGCTCGCGGCCACGGCCATCCACGGGCGCATGGCGCGCGGGTGATTGCGCAGGGAACCGTCCAGGGCGATGCGCGCCTCGAGGCCCTCGGGCACGTCCACGCTGAAGGCGCGTTCGAGACGACCGTCCAGCGCCAGCATGTCGCGGGCGAAGGTCGCGCACGCGGCGCAATCACGCAGGTGCTCGGCGATGCCTGAGTCGCGCGACTGCGGCTCCGCGCCGAGGCGGCGGCGCACGTCGAGGCAGGTCACGGCGGTGTTCATGCGATCTCTTCTCCAAGCTTCCCGCCGCCCAGGCCCAGCATCTCGCGCAACTGGTTGCGGGCGCGGTGCAGGCGCGTGAGCACGGTGCCCTGGGTCAGACCCAGCATCTCGGCGATCTCCTGGGTGGTGCAGCCCATCAGCACCTGCAAGGCCAGGGGTTCGCGGTATTCCGGCGTCAGCTTCCACATGGCCCGGCGCACGTCGAAGACGTCGGTGTCCGCGCCGCCGACGCTGGCGCGGGTGTCGGGCAACGGCAGGTCATCGATGGCGACCGTGTCGCGGCGCTTGCCGAGTTCGCGCATGAATTCGTTTCTCAATATGGTGATCAACCAGCGGCGTGCCGCCGCCTCCTCCCGCAAGGAGTCCAGGGAGCGCCAGGCGCGCAGCAGAGTCTCCTGCACCAGGTCCTCGGCCAGGGCCCGGTTCCGGCACAGCCAATAGGCATAGCGGTAGAGGCCGGGCGTCTGGGCACGGGCCAGCATCTCAAAGCGGTGCTGTTGCGTTCCCATGGGTCCAGGGACCGCTTGGGGTCCGGGTTTATTACGCTCTTCGGCCATCAGGAGGCCACCAGGGCGGCCGTATAGACCACCGGGCCGGTGGGCAACCCCGTGGGCGACCCGCCCTGGGGCTCCACGGAGATGGCGAGACCCTTGGCCTTGGCGAGGTGGGCCAGGAGTTCCGCGCTCACGCTCTCGCTCACGGTGCCGGTCTCGTTCATGAGCCCCATGGGCACCGGGTTGCCGCTGTCCGGCAGCATCCACAATTCATAGGATTTGCCGGCAGGCGGCGGGTTGGAGGTGACCGCCTTCATGTCGATGCGCCGGTCCTCGGGGTGCACGCTGATGAGCCACAGGGGCTGGCCCTTGGCGTCGGAGACCAGCGCCATCTCGGCGGGCTTCTGCTCAGCCTCCGGCAGGTAGCGTTCAGTGACCACCATGACCGCGAGCAACAGTGTCGCCGCCACGGCCCAGGCGCGCCAGAAGCCGGGGCCGGCGGGCCCGTGCTTGGCGTTCGCCTCGCGGCGGATGCGACCCTGGAGTCGCCACTCGAGATACTCCGGCGGCGCGACCGGCGCGAGTCGCAGGCTCCAGGCGGCGAAGCGCCCTTCCCAGTCGGCCACCTCGCTGCGCAGCGAGGCGCTCTCCATCAGCAGTCGTTCGAAACGGCGGCGCGCGGCGCCCGTGAGCAGGCCGAGCACGTACTCACCCGCCAAGAGGTCCTGCAGTTTGGATCCTTCGTACTTCATGCCGCTTCCAGGCAACGCTTGAGACTCTCGAGACCGCGGCGCACCCAACTCTTGACCGTGCCCACGGGCGACTCCAGGCTCGCGGCAATCTCCTCATGGGTGCAGCCGTCCACGTAGGCGAGCCGAATGCTCTTTCGCTGGTTGTCGTTCAGGCGCCGCATGCAATCCTCCAGGGCCCGCTCCTCCGCCTTGCTCACGAACGCCGTGTCCGCCGCGTCGTCGGCGAGCCCGCTCAAGGCCTCGCCCTCGTCCGCCTCCGCATCCAGCATCGGATCCAGGGACACCTCCCGCCGGGTGCGACGCAGCATGTCCAGGGCCCGGTAACGGCAGATGGACACGAGCCAGGTCATGGGCGCGCCCTTCTCCGCCGTGTAGCTCGCGGCGTTGCGCCACACCGAGAGCAGGGCGTCCTGCAGGGCCTCTTCCGCCAGGTCCTTGCGTTTCAAGATACGCAGCAGGACCGCGAAAAGTTGCGGGGAAACCAGCTGGTACAGCTCCTGGAAAGCGGCTTGTCGGCCCTGGGCGATGGCGTGCAGAAGGTCCGTGAGGCGCCGGTTGCGGTCCTGGAGCTCTGCGGGCGAGGCGGCCATGGATCTCGGTAACCTTTTATTTTCAGTGCGATAATGGGCGTTCCGAGGGGTTTGTTTTACCCTATTTGCGCCCCGTTTGCAGCCTCAGCCTCCCAGGAGCCAAGCATCCCGTGAGCCGTCCGCCCCGCCCCGGCGCTTACCCCGCCTCCCGACCGCGCCGCATGCGGCACGACGCCTTCTCGCGGCGCCTGATGCGGGAGACCCGTCTTTCCGTGGACGACCTCATCTACCCCGTGTTCGTGTTGGAGGGCAAGGGGAAGCGCGAGGCGGTGCCCTCCATGCCCGGCATCGAGCGCCTCTCCATCGACCTGCTCCTCAAGGAAGCCGAGGAATGCCTGAAGCTGGGGCTACCGGCGCTCGCGCTATTCCCGGTGACGCCGCCCAACAAGAAATCCCTGAACGCCGCCGAGGCCTACAACCGCAAGGGCCTGGCCCAGCTTGCCGTCCGCGCCCTCAAGCAGGAGTTCCCGGCCCTCGGCGTCATCACCGACGTGGCACTGGACCCGTTCACCACCCACGGCCAGGACGGCATCGTCGACAAGCAGGGCTACGTCCTGAACGACGAGAGCGTGGAGGTGCTGGTGCGCCAGGCACTGTCCCACGCCGAAGCCGGCGCCGACGTGGTCGCCCCCTCGGACATGATGGACGGGCGCATCGGCGCGATCCGCGAGGCGCTGGAGTCCGCGGGCTTCGTCAACACCCGCATCCTCGCCTATTCCGCCAAGTACGCCTCGAGCTTCTACGGCCCGTTCCGCGACGCTGTGGGCTCCGCCGCGAACCTGGGCAAGGGCGACAAGCACAGCTACCAGATGGACGTGGGCAACAGCGACGAGGCCTTGCGCGAGGTGGCCATGGATCTCGACGAAGGCGCCGACATGGTCATGGTGAAGCCGGGGCTGCCTTACCTGGACATCGTGCGCCGCGTGAAGGACGCGTTCGGCGCGCCGACCTTCGTCTACCAGGTGAGCGGCGAATATTCCATGCTCATGGCGGCCGCCAAGAACGGCTGGCTGGACGAACGCGCCTGCGCACTGGAAGCGCTCACCGCCATCAAGCGCGCCGGCGCCGACGGCGTGCTCAGCTACTTCGCCAAGCGCGCCGCCGGCTGGCTGAAATAGGCGCTGCAAACACCATGTCCACCCGGGGCGAACGCTACGCCGTCATCGGCCATCCGGTGGACCACAGCCTGTCCCCTGCGCTGCACATGGCCTTCGCGCGCCAACTGGGCAAGGACATCGAGTATTCGCGCCTCGACGCGGCGCCGGGGGAGTTCGCCGCGACCCTGCGCGTGTTCCTGGATTCTGGCGGCCGCGGCCTCTCCGTGACCCTGCCGTTCAAGGAAGAGGCCTTCGCCCTCTGCCACGTGCTCGCGCCGCGGGCCAAGAAAGCGCGGGCGGTGAACACCCTGACGCTGCAGAACGATGGCACGCTCGCCGGCGACAACACCGACGGCGCCGGCCTGGTGCGGGACCTGAAGCAGAACCGGCACCTGCATCTCAAGAACAAGCGCATCCTGCTGCTCGGCGCCGGCGGCGCCGCCCGCGGTGTGCTCGAGGCGCTCCTGGAGGAGAAACCGGCGCGCATCCAGATCGCCAACCGTACCGCCTCGCGGGCGGTGAAGCTCGCGGAGCGGGCCCACGCCGCCCAGGTGCAGGGCGG
>DATGHI010000008.1:0-5856 GCA_035308065.1 Gammaproteobacteria bacterium
CGCCGGTCACATCCACCCAGAAATACACGTCATCGGCCGGATGAAATAGCGCAATCAGCCCGCAGGCGATGGCGAGCGCGCCGTGAGCGGGGAACAGACGCTTCACGATCTCGTAGTAGAGACCGGCGCGCAACACGGTGAGCAAAAATAGCGCCGCTTGCCAACCCAGAAACCCGCCGCTGTACAGGTGCATACCGAGTTCCCGCGGAATGCTGCCGAACATCCGTATCCCAGAGTCGTTGTAGATGCGCGAATGACTCAGGAATTGTTCGAGTTTTATCCAGCCGTCGTTCACCGGACCGATGTTGAACCCATCCCGCATCCATACGACGAGCGCGACCAGGATGAACAAGGTATAGGGATGCAGCAGGACACGTTGCGTCGCATACAGGAATCGCCGAATGGCAGGGTTAAACAGGACTAGCATCGGTCGTGATCCTCCTAATCAAGATCGCTGGGTAACGGGGCAGCATCTCGCAAAGGCTCCTCAACCGCCCGCAGGCGGCACTGCCTCCGGATGGCCGTGGCCGAAGACGCGCAGCGACCAGACGGCGCCCACAGCGGAGACCAGGAACAGCGGCACCAGGCCGAGCAGCGCCGCGCCGGTCACCTCCGCCTGGGGCACGCCCATGCTAGTCAGCACCACCACCAGCGTACCCTCGCGCACCCCGAGGCCGTTGAGGGACACCGGCGTCATGGAGGCGAGCCAGGCCAAGGGCGCCGCCAGCACCACCGAGAACACCGAGGTATGGGCGCCGAGGCTCGTGAGGAAGCACCAGAACATGGTGATGTAACAGAACTGGAACACGATGCTGTAGACGAGACCGACCGCGACGCTCCTCGACGAGAGCGCGTAGCCCATGAGGTGTCCACTGCCCTCTTTCAGCAGCCGCAGCAGCCTGATGAGACGCGATTCGCCCTTGAGGTCTGCGTGCCGCGCAAGGTGCACCAGACCAAGGGCAGCGAGGATCCCCGCGAGGATCACCGCCGCCACCAGTATGAAACGCCAGTCGCCGCGGGTGAGGCCGAGCCAGGTAGCGCCGGTGGTGGCGAGCACGGCGATGGAGGCGATGCCGCAGAGGCGCTCGAACACCACGCTGGCGTAGAGCTGCGGCTTGTGCACCGTGGCAGTGCCGTAGAGGATGATGGGGCGCACCACGTCGCCGCCCGCCACCCCCGGCAGGAAGTTGCTGGCGTACATGCCCACGGTGTTGGCGCGCAGTACCCGCAGGAAGCGCGGATGGAAGCCGCTGTAGCCGAGCAGGGTATGCCAGCGCCCGGCAGCGGTGAGCTGCCCCAGCAGGTAGGCCGAGATGCCGAGCGCCACGAACAGGGGATCGGCATGGGCCAGCACCGTTTCCACCCGGTACTTGCGCCCGAGGTAGAAGATGCCGGCGATGAGCACCGCGCTCACCAGCGCACGCAGCAGCTTCTTCAGCACCTGCCGCTGGGCGACCGGCGGCTTGAGCGCGCGCAAGCGCTCGCGCAGCCCGCTGTCCACGGCAGGGGTCTTGAGCTCGCCGGCCATGGATCAGAGTTCCTTGCGGAAGATGTAGAACTGCAGGTTGGTGGAGGATTCCTGCACCAAGCGGCCGGTGTACTCGCCGAGGATACCGAGCGCCAGCAGGATGTTGCCGGAGAAGAAAGAGATGAGCACGGCGAGTGAGGGCCAGCCGAGCACGCCGGTGTGGTGCCCGATGAGCGCCCGCAACACCACGTAGACGGCGAACAAAAGGCTGCCGAAACTCACCAGCGTGCCCCAGAAGATCATGAAGCGCAGCGGGATGAAGGAGTGGTTGATGAGCAGGTACGAGGCGAGCTTGACCAGCTTCCGGAAAGTGTAGGTGCCCCTGCCGTGGTGCCGCGGCTCATGGCGCACGTCGATGTTGACGATGGACGCCGTAGGCACCGCGCTCAGGATCAGCGCCGGCAGGTAGGGATGCACGCCCTTGTAGGCCGCGATGGCGTCCACCGCCTGCCGCGACAGGCCGCGGTAGCTCGAGAGGGCGAGGTGTTTCGGCTTGTCCAGGATCATGTTGGCCATCGCCTGCAACGCGCGGCTGCCGAAGTTGCGGAACCAGCTGTGCTTCTTGCCGTCGGCGATGCGTCCGATGACGATGTGGTGGCCCTCCGCGAGCGCCGCGAGGAATCGCGGGATCTCCTCCGGCGGGTTCTGCAGATCGTCGTCGAGAGTGATCACTTTCCGGCCGAGGCTGTGCTGCAGGCCGCAGAGCACCGCGTGGTGCTGGCCGTGGTTGTGGCCGAATTGGATGAGCTTGACGCGCGGCTCACGGGCACGGAGCTTCTGCAACACCTCGAAACTGCCGTCGGTGCTGCCGTCGTCCACCATGATGAGTTCCCAGGCCCGGGTCACGGAATCGAGCACCGGCCGCACGCGGCGGAAGAACTCCTCCAGCCCGCCGCGGTTCATGTACACCGGGACCACCACGGAGAGCTCCACGCCGGCGACGCGGGAGGCGGGCTTGCGGGTGGCGGGGCGGCGGGCGGCCATCAGCGCGCAGTCTTGCGCTGTGCGGGTGCGAGCGCGGTCGTGACCGCCTTGCACACCCGCTCCACGTCAGCGTCCTGCATGTCGGGCCAGAGCGGCAGGCGGATGAGGCGCCCGTAGATGCCGTCCGTCACCTTGAGGTCGCCGTGGGCACGGCCGAAACGCCGGCCCGCCGGCGAGCTGTGCAGCGGGACGTAGTGGAACACCGCCCCGATGTTCTCCCGCTTGAGGTGATCGAGGATCGCATGTTGCCCCTCGGTGCTTTCCGCCAGCAGCCAGTACATGTGGGCGTTGTGGGTGCAATGGGCCGGGACGGTGGGACCCTGAATGCGGCCCGCGTCCCGGAGCGGCTTCAACCCTGCGTGGTAGAGCTCCCAGATCTGCATGCGCCGCCTGCAGATGGCGACAGTGTCCTCCAGCTGCGGCCAGAGGAAGGCGGCGATGATCTCGCTCGGCAGGAAGGAGGAGCCGATGTCGACCCAGGTGTACTTGTCCACCTGGCCGCGGAAGAACTTGGAGCGATTGGTGCCTTTCTCCCAGATGATCTCGGCACGCTCGGCGAAATGTGGATCGTTGACGAGCAGCGCGCCGCCTTCCCCGGAGATCACGTTCTTGGTCTCGTGGAAACTGAGCGCGGAGAGGTGGCCGAAACCGGCAAGCGGCTTCCCCTTGTAGCCGGCGTGGATCGCCTGAGCGGAATCCGCCACCACCAGCAGGTCGTGACGCTTAGCGATATCGTTTATGGCGTCCATCTCGCAGGCGACGCCGGCGTAGTGGACCACGGCGATGGCCTTGGTGCGCGGCGTGACGGCCGCTTCCACCAGCCTCTCGTCCAGGTTGAGGGTGTCGGGGCGGACATCCACGAACACCGGCGTCGCGCCGCGCAGCACGAAAGCGTTGGCGGTGGACACGAAAGTGTAGGACGGCATGATGACTTCGTCCCCCGGACCCACGTCGGCGAGGATCGCGGCCATCTCCAGGGCGGCCGTGCAGGAATGGGTGAGGAGTGTCTTGTGAGATCCGATGGTCTTCTCCAGCCAGCCCTGGCAGAGCTTGCTGTAAGGGCCGTTGCCCGAGAGATGACCTTTCTGGATGGCGTCGCGGATCGCGTCGATTTCGCGCCCGGTGGCATGCGGATAGTTGAAACGCAGCTTGTCCATGTTTCCGCACACGGCCGCCGGGCCCCGGGGCCGTGGCGCGCCTAGTTAAGGGATGAACCGCGCATTTTACCTATATAGGTGGCGCTTTTGGGGATACGGCCAGAACGGCCCGGCGCTCAGGGATCGGGCAGGGATACGGCCGACAGCCCGCTACGCTCGCCGGAGAACGAGGCCCAATGGGCTGCGTAGGTCTCGCCCGTCTGCGGATGGCGGTGGTCCGGGGCAAGGTCGGCCAGGGGTTTCAGCACGAAGGAATACTTGAGGATCTCCTTGCGGGGCAATTTCGCCGGCGCCTCGGTCACCAGGTCGCCGTAAAGCAGCAGATCCAGGTCGAGGGTGCGGGGAGCGAAGCGCGCCGCACCCCGTTCCCGGCCGCAGTCCAACTCGATCCGGTCCAAAGCCCGGACGAGTTCCGCCACGCTGAGGGAAGTCTCGAAGACCGCAATCCCATTCAGGAAATCGTCCCCGTCGAAGCCCACCGCCGGGTTCCGGTAGAAGGGCGAGAGGTGGAGCTTGCCGAAGCGCGCGCGCAGGAGCTTCACCGCCTGCGTCACGTGTCTCTCCGGCTCTACGTTCGAGCCGATGCCCACGAACACCTCGGTCATGTCAGTCTTTTTTGCCGCGTTCGATGACGACACCGACAGACTTCGAGCCGCTCACGGCGCCGGGTTTGTTCAAGCTGACCTTCACCCAGCGGATACCGAATTCTTTCATCACCAGTTCTGCCACCTTCTCCGCCAGGGTCTCCACCAGCTTGAACTCGGCTCCAGAGACGTACTGGGCGACGCGCTTGGCCACGGCCTTGTAATCCAGCGTGTCCTCGATGCGGTCGCTCTTGGCCGCACGGCCGATGTCGGCCGCCATGTCCAGGTCCAGAATCACGTTCTGGCGGATGCGACGCTCCCACTCATAGATGCCGACGACGGTATCCACCTTGAGTTCGCGGATGAAGACGATGTCCATGCCTGTCCTCGCTTCAGGGCGGCGTTAGGGAATCGAGGGACCAGCGCGCGGTCACCGGCGATTCCGCCGGCTTTCGGGACTGAAGCCGCATGGCGCCAGCGTAGGCGATCATGGCGCCGTTGTCAGTGCAGAACTCCGTACGCGGGTAGTAAACCTCGCCACCGAGGGCCTGGACCCGTTCCTTCAGGCGTGCGCGCAGCCTTTTGTTGGCGCCCACGCCACCCGCCACCACCAGGCGCCGGTGGCCGGTCTCCTTGAGAGCCCGCTCGCACTTGATGCAGAGGGTGTCCACCACCGCCTCTTCGAAGGCGCGGGCCACATCGGCCCGGGTCGCCTCGTCCGCGGGCACGGACTTTAACAGCGTGAGCACCGCGGTCTTCAGGCCGCTGAAACTGAAATCGAGCCCGGGCCGATCGGTCATGGGCCGCGGCAGGCGGTACTTGTCCGGGCGCCCCTGCTCCGCGAGTTTCGCCAAGGCCGGACCGCCCGGATAGGGAAGCTTGAGAAGCTTAGCCACCTTGTCGAAGGCCTCGCCGGCGGCGTCGTCGATGGATTCCCCGAGGGTGCGGTAGTGCCCAACACCCGCCACTTCCACGAGCTGGGTATGGCCGCCGGAAACCAGCAGCGCGATGAAAGGGAACTCGGGCTTGGGGTCCTCCAGCATGGGTGCCAGGAGATGGCCTTCCATGTGGTGCACCCCCAGGGCGGGCACTCCCCAGGCATAGGCCAGGGAACGGGCGAGGCAGGCCCCCACCAGGAGCGCCCCCACGAGCCCGGGGCCTGCGGTATAGGCGATGCCGTCCACGTCCCCGGGTTCGGTCCCGGCCTCTTTTAGTGCCGCCTCGACCATGGGCAGCAGCTTCTGCACGTGGTCCCGGGAGGCCAGTTCCGGCACCACCCCACCGTACTCGGCGTGCAGCCGGATCTGGCTGTAGAGGGCATGGGACAGGAGCCCGCGGGCGGTGTCATAGACGGCCACGCCGGTCTCGTCGCAGGAGGTCTCGATGCCTAGGATTTGCATGGTCTTGGGGGCTTCAGGACTGAGGTGGCAGGGGCCTGAACTTTGCAATTCTACACGCCGGCCAGTACAATTCCGCCCCTTTGCCGGGGCTTTAGAGCCCCTGAATACCAAGGTGAACTGCGAATGCCCAGCGTACGCGTGAAGGAAAACGAGCATTTCGACGCCGCCCTGCGCCGCTTCAAGCGCGCCTGCGAGAAGGCCGG
>DATGHI010000009.1:0-2534 GCA_035308065.1 Gammaproteobacteria bacterium
AGAAGATGTACCTCTTCAGCATCATCGGTTTCACCATCGCCTCGTTCCTCTGCGGCATCTCCACCTCACTCACCGAGATCGTGTTGTTCCGCGTGGCCCAGGGCCTGTTCGGCGCCTCCATGGTGCCCATCTCCCAGGCGATCCTGCTCGACAGCTACCCCCGCGAGAAACACGGAATGGCCATGGCCATCTTCGGCGTGGGCATCATGCTGGGGCCCATCCTCGGCCCGACGCTGGGCGGCTGGCTTACGGACAGCTACTCCTGGCGCTGGGTGTTCTTCATCAACATCCCGGTGGGCGTGCTCACGGTATTGATGGTCACGACCTACGTGCACGAGACCGAGATCAACACGACACGTACCTTCGACGCTCTCGGCTTCATCTTCCTCAGTCTCGCCATCGGCGCGCTGCAGATGCTGCTGGACCGCGGCCAGCGCCAGGACTGGTTCAATTCCGCCGAGATCATCATCGAGTTCGGCCTGCTGGCCTGCGGCCTGTGGATGTTCCTGGTCCACGCCACCGGTGAGGAGCATCCCTATATCGATCTCAGGCTCTTCAAGGACCGCAACTACGTGCTCAGCACCACGGTCGGACTGGTGGTGTTCACCACCCTGTTCGCGGCCATGGCGCTGGTACCGCCCTTCGCCCAGAACCTCATGGGCTATCCCGTGGTGACCACCGGCCTCGTGCTCATGCCCCGCGGCATCGGCACCATGATCACTATGATGATCTCGGGGCGCATCGCCAACAAAGTCGACCCGCGCGTCAGCATCAGCGCCGGACTCATCATCATGGCCTGGTCGCTCCACGAGATGAGCAAGTTCGACCTGCAGGTGGACGCCTGGGCGCTCACCTGGACGGGTTTCGTGCAGGGCCTCGGCATGGGCATGAGCATGATCACCCTCATGACCATCGCCTTCTCGACCCTGCCTCCTGCCTTGCGCACCGAGGCCACCGGCGTCTACAACTTGATCCGTAATATCGGCGGCAGCGTCGGCATCTCCGTGGCCTTCACCCTGCTGGACCGCTACGGCCAGGTGAACCACCAGGTGCTGGCCCAGCACATCAACCCCTATAACCAGGCCCTGACTTCCTCACCCATGGACTTGAGCAGCACCCACGACCTGGTCACGCTGAACGCCATGGTCAGCCGCCAGGCGGCCATGATCTCCTACAACAACGACTTCAAGCTCATGATGATCCTGAGCCTGGTGGCCATCCCGCTGGTGCTGATGCTGAAACGTCCCAAGTTCGACCAGGCGAAGCCCAAGGAACCCGCCGCGGTGATGGAATGACCCCGGCGCTGCCAGGTCTTTTCCTGTCCCATGGCGCGCCGACACTGCCCCTCGACCGCTCCCACCCGACACATACTTTCCTGAAGGGGTTGGGGACCACGCTTCCGCGTCCGCGGGCGATCCTCATGGTCTCGGCCCATTGGGATACACGCATCCCGACCCTGACCGCAGCACCCCGCCCCGAGACCATCCACGACTTCTACGGCTTCCCGGAAGAGCTCTACGTCTTGCGCTACCCCGCTCTCGGCTCCGCAGAACTCGTGAGCGAGACCGCCGGCCTGCTCCAGGCCTCCCGCCTCGAAGTAGCTGAGGACCCCGAGCGTGGCCTCGATCACGGCGCCTGGGTGCCGCTCATGCTCATGTATCCGCAGGCCGATATCCCGGTGGCACAGCTCTCCCTGCAGACCGCGGCAGGGGCGGCGCATCACTGGAAACTGGGGGAAGCTCTCGCACCGCTACGCGCGAACGGTGTGCTCGTGATCGGCAGCGGAGGCGCCACCCACAACCTGCGGGAGTTTTTCCGGCCCGTGGCCGGCCAGGACGAATCCTACGTTTCCAAGTTCACCGCGTGGCTCGAGGATGCGCTCGTGCGGGGCGACAAGGAGGGCCTCGTGGATTACCGCCGCCACGCGCCCGACGCCCGACGCGCCCATCCTACGGAAGAGCATTTCTTCCCCTTGCTGGTGGCGGCCGGTGCCGGCGGCAAGGCTGCGCGCATACACACTGCGCTCTCCGGCGCGAGCCTCGCCATGGACGCCTATAGATTCAATGGCTGAACGCCGGCTCCAAAGAGTGACTCTCTGTCTGGTGTCCAAAGCGATCCTGAACTACGATTGAGCGGGTGCCCACAGGAGCAACCGCCAACACAATGCGCAAATCTTCCCATCACGCACTGTTGATGTTGGCATTCGTATTGAGTGCTTGCAGCTCCACGCCGAGTTTCAAGCCTGATAAGGACCCCTATTGGATGGATCTGCATTGGCAAGCGAGCTTGCTCAATTCGATCCAATCCGTCGTGCATGACCCTATCGATGCGGCGGATATGTCCACACCCTCGCCCCATGCTTCGGTCAAGTTCACGTACGCGGATGGAGTCATCGAATATCCGGATATCGTCGAGAGCACGGGCAACCCGGATCTAGACAGGCTGTTGCTGTATCAAGTGGCATCGGCACAGCCTCCGAAGCCCACGGGCCCCTACGCCGCTGAGCCCCATGAATTCATCCTGGGACTCGACAT
>DATGHI010000010.1:0-3119 GCA_035308065.1 Gammaproteobacteria bacterium
CATTCGTCACCTCTTTCACCGAGACCACACCGCTTGCCGACCATGACGAGGTGCTTCGCCGCCTATTGCACCCCATCGTGTACCAGCAATGGCAAGCGGAAGGTCGGGCGAAGACGGGGCAGACGATCGATCCGCGTTCGGAGACTTGGAAGGTCTATGTGCCTCCCGACTATGATGGCAGCGTCCCGTACGGCGTGTTCGTGTGGGTCGACTGGTCACAGGACGGCCGCGTGTACGGAGACTGGGACCACGTGCTGCGCGAGCACAAGCTGATCTACGTGGGAGCCGATAGGTCGGGGAACGACGAGAGTGTGGTGGAAAGGCGCGTGCCGCTCGCCCTCACCGGGCTCGCGAACATCGAGGCGGCGTACAACGTAGACAAGTCCCGGGTTTACATCGCCGGGTTTTCGGGAGGGGGCGTGACGGCGAGTCGTATCGCCGCAGCCTACGCGGACATATTCACCGGCGGCCTGTTCGTTTCCACTAGCGATGCGCTCGGCGGCAATGACGTGCCGGTGCCGCCGCTCGATCGCTTCTCGCTGATGCGCAGCCGCGGCCGCTATGTCTTCACCAGCGGCGATGAGGAGACCACCAACCTTGTCATGAATGTCCGCACGGTGGCATCCTACCGCGACCTTTGTGTGTTGCGGGTGGATTTCATCCATATCCCAAACGCCACGCACGGCAATCTCGAATCACGCACCTTCGCTCGCGCACTGAATTACCTGGATGATCCGCCCGCGCCGGAGGCGCAAGCCGAGGCCGATTGCGAAAAGAAGCTCGCGGCGCGGCGTGAAGCGGGCATTGATGCGGTGCGCCAGGCGCTGGCGGAGGGCGACCGGGACAAGGCCTGGGGGCTGTTGCAGGACCTCTCTGTCGCCTTCGGACCTCTGGCTGAACCCGAGTTCTCGCAGTACGCTGCCTGCCTGAACGGCGCTGCATCGGGAGCTTGCCCGGCCGTGCTCGGGAATCCTCCCGGCACGCGCTGAGCCCAGGGGTTAAAGGGCTTTTTCCCGGTCGCTCCGGTAAAATAAGCGGTTCTTGAGCCGACTTATGACCCCTCCGGAGCTTCCATGTATCAGCCTGAGTCCGCCCCAGCCACCGATCCGCGATTCATCTTCCAGGGCAACCCGCCCGCCCTCGACCCGCTACGCGCAGCCATCAATGAACTCTATCTCGCGGACGAGACCCGCTGCGTGGACACGCTCCTGTCCCAAGCGAAGCTGGACGCTGCTGCACGCAGCGCCATCCAAGCACGGGCCAAGTCCCTGGTGGACACCGTGCGCAAGAACCGCGAGTCCAAGGGCGGCATCGAGGAATTCCTGCGCCAATACGACCTCTCTTCCCAGGAGGGTATGGTACTCATGTGCCTCGCGGAGGCGCTGCTGCGCATCCCGGACGCGGGTACCGCCGACAAGCTGATACGCGACAAGATCGTCAACGGCAACTGGTCCGAGCACCTGGGCGCGAGCCCTTCGCTGTTCGTGAACGCCTCCACCTGGGGCCTGATGCTCACGGGTAAGCTCATCGAACTCGACCAGGCCGTCGAGAAGAACATCGCCGGCTATATGGCGGCGCTGGTGGCGCGGGTGGGTGAACCGGTGATACGCACCGCGTTCCGCCAGGCCATGCGCATCATGGGCCATCAGTTCGTCATGGGCCGGACCATCCAGGAGGCCCTGAAGCGCGCCGCTGAGGCGGAGAACCGCAAGTTCCGCCATTCCTACGACATGCTGGGTGAGGCGGCGCTCACCGCCAAGGACGCGGAGCGTTACCTCAAGTCCTACAGCGACGCCATCGACGCCATCGGCGCTACCGTGGAGAAGGGCGCCGGTGTGTTCGCGGCCCCCAGCATCTCCGTCAAGCTCTCGGCCCTGCATCCGCGCTACGAGCTCGCTCAGCGGGAGCGCGTCATGAATGAACTGGTGCCGAGGATCCTAGCCCTGGCGGAACGCGCCAAGAGATACGGCATGGGCCTCACGGTGGACGCCGAGGAAAGCGAGCGCCTCGATCTTTCCCTGGACGTCATCGAGGCGGTGTACCGCGCCCCGGCCCTTGCGGGCTGGGAAGGTTTCGGCCTCGCGGTCCAGGCCTACCAGAAGCGCGCCATCCGCGTCATCGACTGGCTCATCGCCCTGGCGAAGAGCGGCAAGCGGCGCGTGCCGGTGCGCCTGGTGAAGGGCGCCTACTGGGACAGCGAAGTAAAGCGCGCCCAGGAGCGGGGCCTGGAGGGTTATCCCGTGTTCACCCGCAAGGTGAACACCGACGTCTCCTACCTTGCCTGCGCCTGCAAGATGTTCGCAAACCGCGATGTCCTGTATCCCATGTTCGCCACCCATAACGCCCAGACCCTCGCGACCGTCCTGCAGATGGCCGGCAGCGATCTCGATTTCGAGTTCCAGCGTCTGCACGGCATGGGCGAGGAACTCTACGGCGAGGTGGTGGGCCCCGAGAAGCTCAAACTCAACTGCCGGGTGTATGCGCCTGTGGGCAGCCACGAGGACCTCCTGCCCTATCTGGTGCGTCGCCTCCTGGAGAACGGTGCCAACACTTCCTTCGTGAACCGCATCATCGACGAGAAAGTGCCGGTGGACGCCATCGTCGCGGACCCGGTGGCGGAGGTGGAGACCCTCGCCAGCAAGCCCCATCCGCGCATCCCGCTACCGAAGGACATCTACGGGCCCTGGCGCCCCAACTCCCGCGGCATCAACCTGGCGGACCAGCAGCAGCTCGCGTCGCTGGCAGCCGAGATGGAGAAGGCTTTCAAACGCAATGCTTGGATCGCGGCGCCCATCGTGGGTGGCAAGGTGCTCTCCGGCAAGGAGAAGCCCTCCCTCAATCCCATCGACAACCGCGAGGCGGTGGGCATCATCCGCGAGGCGGACGACAAGGTCATCCGTGAGGCGGTGGACGTGGCGGTGGCGGGCCAGCCCGCCTGGGACATGACGCCCGCCATGGAGCGGGCCCGCATCCTGCGCAAGGCGGCGGACCTTTTCGAGGCGCATTCAGCTGAATTGATGGCGCTGTGTGTACGTGAGGCGGGCAAGTCCATTCCCGACGCGGTCTCGGAGGTGCGCGAGGCGGTGGATTACCTGCGCTACTACGCCGAGCGGGCCGAG
>DATGHI010000011.1:0-2052 GCA_035308065.1 Gammaproteobacteria bacterium
GCGATGAAGAGCGAGATCCGGCTGGCGCGCAAGATCACTCACCGCAACGTGCTGCGCACCTACGATTTCGGCGAAGTGGGCGGTGTGCCGTATATCTCAATGGAGTACGTCCACGGCATGACCTTGCGTTACTTGTTGCAGAACCGCGCGCTGGTGCCGCTCGCCGCCGGTCTGCGCATCATGCGTCAGGTATGCACTGCGTTGCAGGTGGCTCACGAGCAGTCGGTGCTGCATCGTGACATCAAGCCAGAGAATGTGATGCTGGAACCTTCCGGAAACGCAAAACTCATGGATTTCGGTCTTGCTAGCCGCATGCGCTACGGCGATGGTCCCAAGGCGAAGCTTCTGGTGGTCGGTACGCCGCCTTACTCTTCGCCGGAGCAACTGCGTGGCGAAGATGTTGACGAGCGCACCGACATCTATGCCTGCGGCGTGATGATGTATTACATGTTCACCGGCAAGCTGCCCTTCAACGAGCGCAACATGGAGCGGCTGCTGGAGGTGAAGAACAAGGAGGAATACAACGCGCCGGCAGACGTGGTGCCGGGCTTCCCGCCGGAGCTGGCGGCGCTCATCGCCGCCTGCCTTAAGGCGGACCGGACGCAGCGCCCCCAGAGCGCCGAAGTCCTCCTCAAGAAGCTGGAGGACATACGTGTCTAGGCTGCTCGAATCCGCCGTTTTCGCCTGCGCCGCCTCATTGGCTTTGGCGGGTGCGGCTCGGGCGGATGACCTCGACCTCGGCGCGGAACCCGCCCCGAGCGCGCTCGCCTGGTCCGGAGACCTGCTGTTGCGCCAGGACGTGGAGCATAGCTGGCCCGGGGGTGACAACGAGTCGCGTCTGCTGGTGCGGTTGCGTTACGGTTTCAACTGGCAGATCGATCCGCAGTGGATCCTGGGCTCGGCCCTCAGGGTGGACGAGAGCACCAAGGGCAACCAATACCTGGTGGACTATAACGACAACGTCCGCCCCCGGGACCTGGCTTTGGACAGCCTGTATCTCCAGTATTCACCCGCCGAGGGCCAGCACCTGGAAGCGGGCAAGGATGCACTGCCTTTGGATCTCTCGCGCATGCTGTGGGATCCGAACCTCCGGCCGGCGGGTCTCTCCTTCGCGTCCCGTGACCAGCTGAGCGACAGCACCGCGCTACGCTTCGCGGCCGGCACCTTCCTGGGGCAGCACCTCTCCGGGGACCAGTCGCGGCTCTACGCCGCCCAGGTGGGCCTGCGCTTCCGGGAGCAGGACCTGGTGCAGCCGGAGTTCATGCTGAGCTATCTGCATTTCACCAAGCTCGACAACCTGCTGCTCGCCGGGGAGGATCGGGGGAATCCGCTCATCCTCGGGCCGCCGCCGTGCAGCGGCGGTGGCGCATGCATCACCTGCGGCTTGCCGTGTCTCGTCCCACTCGGGTTCCAGGACCAGTTCGAGCTTGTCGATCTGCAGTTCATGCTGCACGTGGGCACGCCGATCCCGTTCCGATTGCTGGTAGATGTGGACAAGAACCTGGGGGCCGTGGCTGGGGACGACCGGGCCGGGCGCATCGAGATGGCCCTGGGCGACAGCGGTTTCGCCGGCGGCCAGGAGGTTGGCTTCGCCGCCGAGCGCATGCAGCAGTCCGCGGTGCAGGGCGCCTTCAACAGCGACGAGTGGTGGTTCCACGCCGGTTCCCACGGCACCATGTTCTGGTATGCCTACGGCTGGTCGGATCGGGTGAGGCTCCAGGCTTCCTGGTTCCACGAGCAGCCGGACGGCGAGTGGCACCACTGGAACCGCGTCCTGCTGGACCTCGCCTGGCAGCTCTGAAGATCGCTAGTGGATGGCGGCGAGCTGCTGCTGCAGTTCGTCGGGGCTCAGGAAGGCGAGCGGCAGGCCGAGCAAGAGGTCGATGCGTTTCTCCAAAGCGGTGAAAGTGGCGGCGAATGCCGCCAGCCGCGCCGCTTCCGAGCCTTCTGCCGCCGCCGGATCCGGCAGGCCCCAATGCACCTTCACCGGCGCCCCGGGCCAGAGGGGGCAGGCCTCCCCCGCCGCCTGGTCGCAGACCGTGATCACCACGT
>DATGHI010000012.1:0-4567 GCA_035308065.1 Gammaproteobacteria bacterium
AAAGCCAGCCGGCCCTGGGATAAGGAGCGCGACGGCTTCGTGTTGGGTGAAGGTGCCGGCGTACTGGTATTGGAAGAGTACGAGCATGCCAAGAAGCGCGGCGCCATGATCCATGCCGAGCTCATCGGCTTCGGCATGAGCGGCGACGCCTACCACATGACCTCACCGCCGGAAGATGGCGAGGGTGCGCGCCTGTGCATGGCGAATTCCCTGCAAGACGCGGGTCTGAGCCCCGACAAAGTGGACTACATCAACGCCCACGGCACCTCGACGCCGGTGGGCGACAAGGGTGAGACCATCGCCATCAAACGTGCCTTCGGCAGCCATGCGAAGAAAGTGGCGGTCAGCTCCACTAAGTCCATGACCGGCCACTTGCTCGGTGCCGCGGGCGGTGTCGAGGCGGTGTTCAGTATCCTCGCCATGCGCGACCAGGTGGCACCGCCCACCATCAACCTCGACCATCCCGACGCCGAGTGCGATCTCGACTACGTGCCGATGACGGCGCGCAAGATGAAGATCGACGTGGTGCTGTCCAACTCCTTCGGGTTCGGCGGCACCAACGGGACGCTGGTGTTCCGTCGTCTCAGCTGAAGCCGCGCGGAGCTCCCGCGTGCAAGCCCGGCCTTTCCCCTACGACTTGGACCCGCTCGGCGCTTGCCGCGGCGAGCCGGGGCTTTTCCCGTTCCTCTTGCAGAGCGCCGCCGCGGGCGGCCCCCAAGGGCGTTTCGACATCCTGTTCGCACATACCGATCCGAACATGCTGGTGCTGCACGCTGACGGCCGCCTCACCGGACCGCATGCTGAGGAGGGGAGCAGCGATTTCCTGGCAGCGCTGGATGCATGGTGGCGCGCCGAGGGCAGACCCGGTGCTGGCACAGAGCTGCCGTTCAGCGGCGGCTGGTTCCTGTACCTCGGCTACGAACTGGCGGGCCAGATCGAGCCGCGGGTAGGTTACCTGCGGGACAGCGTACTGCCCGTCGCGTTCGCCGTGCGGGCGCCGGCGGCCCTGGTGCGCGACCACTATAGCCGCAGCGCGGTCTTCATCAGCGAGCCTGGCACCGATCCGGCACTTGTGCGCACGCTCGAGAGGCTGCTGTCGGCGCAGGTAGAGAAGACGGATGCACCGGTGCTCGCAGCGCCGCTCTCAGAAGAGGACCCGCAGCGTTATCTCGACCAGGTGCAACGGGCGAGACGCTACATATATGATGGCGACATCTTCCAGGCGAACCTGAGCCGCCGCTGGTGGGCGGAGCTCATGCCTGCAGCCGATCCTGCGGACATCTATGCGCGCCTGCGGCGCTCGAATCCGGCGCCGTTCGCCGGCCTCGCCCTGTACGACGGTGCCGCCGTCATCAGCTCCTCACCGGAACGCCTGGTGCGCAGCGCGCGGGGGCGGGTGGACGCCCGTCCCATCGCCGGCACCCGGCCCCGCGGCGCCGACCACGAGCGCGATGCGGCACTCATCCGCGAACTCATCGAGAATCCCAAGGAACGCGCCGAGCACGTGATGCTGCTGGATATGGAGCGCAACGACCTGGGGCGCCTCGCGGAACCCGGCAGCGTCCAGGTGGACGAACTCATGGTGGTGGAGTCCTATACCCACGTGCACCACATCGTATCCAACGTCTGCGCCCGGCTCAGAGCCGACGTCACGCCGGCGCAGGTGATCCGCGCGGTGTTCCCCGGCGGCACCATCACCGGTTGCCCCAAGGTGCGTTGCATGCAGATCATCGGCGAGCTGGAACAGGCGAGCCGCGGTGCCTACACCGGCGCCATGGGTTACCTCGGCCTGGACGGCGGCATGGACCTCAACATATTGATACGCACGCTGGTGAAGACGGACCGGCGGCTGGAGTTCCGCGCCGGCGCCGGCATCGTGGCGGATTCCATTCCCGAGCGGGAGCTGGAGGAGACCCGGGCCAAGGCCCGCGGCCTGGCGCGCGCCCTCGGCGGCAACGCATGAACGTCTGCTGGATCGACGGCCGGCCCGCCGACAGCCTGCCGGTGTCGGACCGGGGACTGCACTACGGCGACGGCTTGTTCGAGACCCTGCCGGTGCGGGACGGCCGCATCCCGCTGCTGGACGCACACTTGGAGCGTTTACGGGAAGGCTGCGGGCGTCTCGGTTTCATTGCGACAGCCGACGAGGTCTTGCGCGGAGAATTGCGACACGCGGCCGACGGCCAAGCACGTGCGGTGCTCAAGCTCATGGTAACCCGGGGCAGCGGCGGGCGCGGCTACCGGCCGCCGGATAACCCCGCGCCAACCCGCCTGCTGCTGCGTTATCCCTGGCCGGATCATCCCGCCTCCTGGCAGGACCACGGAGTGAGCCTGCGGGTCTGCACCACGCGCCTCGGAATCCATCCCGAGCTCGCCGGTCTGAAGCACTTGAACCGCCTGGAGCAGGTGCTGGCGCGCGCCGAATGGGGCGACAGCGGCGAGATCCAGGAAGGGCTGATGCTGGACGGGGAGGGCGCGGTGGTTGAAGGTACAATGACCAACGTGTTCGCGGTGACGCCTGAAGGGGTGCTGGTCACGCCGGACATGAACCGCGCAGGCGTCTACGGTGTGATGCGGCGCCACATCCTTGAACAGGCGGATAAGGCCGGCACTCCAACGCGAGTGCGACGGCTGCCGTTCGCGGAATTACTCGGCATGCGGGAGTTATTCGTATGCAATTCCATCATCGGTGTGTGGCCGGTTGTGCGACTGGGCGAACACCGTTACGAGATCGGACCCGTCACGCGCCGTGCCCAGGGCTGGGCAATGCAGGCATGAGGCAGCCATGAAACTCAGCCTACTGTCTTCTCTCGCCTTGCTGCTGCTGGCCTTCGCAAGCGGCGCCTATCTCTACTGGCGCTGGGAAGTGGAGCCGTTGCCGATAGGGCCCCAGGCGCTGGACGTGGAGATCGTGCCCGGCGAGTCCCTGCGCCATGTGGCGCAGCAGTTCCAGGAAAAAGGCGTGCTTCCCCATGCCTGGGACCTGGTGGCTTACGCGCGCTTGCATGAAGCCGCCGGCGGCCTGCGCGCCGGCGAATACCGCATCGAATCCGGCCTCACTGTCGCCGGCCTACTGGCGCTCTTGCGCAGCGGCAAGGTGGTGATGCATTCGCTGACCCTGGTGGAGGGCTGGACCTTCAAACAGGCGCTCGCGGCCGTGGAGCAGGAGCCGAACCTGCAACACAGCCTTGCGGGCCTCGATAGCCATGGGATGATGCAGCGCCTGGGGTTCGACGCCGCGAGCCCGGAAGGGCTGATACTCCCGGACACCTACCAGTTCCCGCGCGGCACCAGCGACGTAGCCTTCCTGCGCCGCGCCCATGAGGCTTCAGATCAGGCGCTGGACGCAGTGTGGGCGGGGCGCGCGAAAGACCTTCCTTACAAGTCGCCCTATGACGCGCTCATCATGGCGTCCATCATCGAGAAGGAGACAGGGCAAGCCGCGGAGCGCGGCAAGATCGCCGGCGTATTTGTGCGTCGGCTGCAGAAGGGCATGAAGCTGCAATCGGATCCGACGGTGATATACGGGCTTGGCGATAGCTACAATGGCGACATCACCCTGAAGGACCTGCGCACGGACACGCCCTACAACAGCTACACGCGTTACGGCTTGCCGCCCACGCCCATCTGCCTGCCCGGGCGGGCGTCGCTCGATGCAGCGGTACATCCTGAAGCGGGCAACGCACTGTACTTCGTCGCGCGCGGCGATGGCACCCATGAATTCTCCGCCACCCTGGTGCAGCAGAACGCGGCGGTGGCGAAATACCAGCTGAAGCACGGCAACCCGCCATGAAGCACCCGAAGAGAACATCCCGCGGGCGCTTCATCACCCTCGAGGGCATCGAGGGTGTGGGCAAGTCCACACATATGCAATTCGCCTGTGCACGCCTGCGGGACCACGGGCTCACGGTGCTGGAGACTCGCGAGCCTGGCGGTACACCCGGCGCGGACGAGATCCGCGCCGTGCTGCTCAGGCTGCGCGACGAGAGTTTCGACCCCATGGCCGAGCTACTGCTGATGTTCGCCGCCCGGGCCTTGCACGTGGAGAACGTCATCCGCCCGGCGCTCGCTGCAGGAACTTGGGTGGTCTGTGACCGCTTCACGGACGCGAGTTACGCGTACCAGGGCGGCGGCCGGGGCATCCCTGCTGCACGTATCGCTATGGTGGAACGCATGGTGCTGAAGGGGCTGAAACCGGACTTGACGTTGCTCCTGGACGCCCGCATCGAGGTGGGGATGACCCGCGCCCGTGGCCGGGGTCAGCTGGATCGCTTCGAGCAGGAGCAGGATGCATTCTTCGCGCGGGTGAGACGCGTGTATCTTTCCCGCGCACGGCGCGAACCCAGGCGCATACGCCGTGTGGATGCAGGCCTCGATCTCGTCGCGGTCCAGGCGGACATCGCGGCGCTCCTGGACGAATACCTACAGAGATGGACGTGAGCGCCCCCCCACGCATAGACGACGTCCCGCTGCCGTGGCAGCGGGACGCTTGGGACACGCTCAAGGCGCGTCTCGGCGGCGGCCAACTTCCCCACGCTTTGTTGATCACGGGGCAGCCTGGCATCGG
>DATGHI010000013.1:0-2248 GCA_035308065.1 Gammaproteobacteria bacterium
CAGAACCAGGTCCTGAACAACGCCCGCGCCATGGCCGATGCGCTGGTGAAGCGCGGCTACAACATCGTCTCCGGCGGCACCGACAACCACCTGTTCCTGATGGACCTCATCAACAAGGACATCACCGGCAAGGATGCGGATGCAGCCTTGCATAAGGCCAACATCACCGTGAACAAGAACGCGGTGCCCAACGACCCGCGCCCGCCCATGGTCACCTCGGGCCTGCGCCTCGGCACCCCAGCCTCCACCACCCGCGGCTTCAAGGAGGCGGAGATCCGCGAGCTGGCGGGCTGGATCGCCGACATCCTGGACGACATGAACAACGAGCAGAAGATCGCCGCGGTCAAGGACAAGGTACTCGCGATGTGCAGGAAGTATCCGGTGTACGGCGGCAGTGTGAAGTTCTGAGCCCGGGACAGGTACAAAGTGCACTGCCCGTTCTGCAACAACGAGGACACCAAAGTGATCGACTCGCGCCTGGCGGGCGAGGGCCAGCAGGTGCGTCGCCGCCGCGAGTGCGAGAAGTGCGGCGAGCGCTTCACGACCTTCGAGACGGCGGAGCTCGTGATGCCGCGCATTGTCAAGAACGATGGCAGCCGCGAGCCCTACGACGAGCAGAAGCTGCGCATGGGTATGACCCGCGCGTTGGAGAAGCGCCCGGTGAGCACCGAGGCCATGGAGGCAGCGCTGGCGCGCATCATCCACCGCCTGCAGGTCTCAGGCGAGCGCGAGATCAAGTCGCGGCAGATCGGCGACTGGATGATGGAGGAGCTGAAGAACCTGGACGAGGTCGCCTACGTGCGCTTCGCCTCGGTCTACCGCCGCTTCCAGGATGTGAACGAGTTCCGGGAGGAGATCGAGCGCCTGCAGGGCGAATCCGCACGCGCCGCCCTCGAGAAGGAACAGATCCCGCTTATTCCCAAAGACGACAAGAAAAAATGACGCGCCCATGAGCGATTTCAGCGCCGCCGATCACGGATTCATGGCCGAGGCCCTGCGCCTCGCGGAACAGGGCCTTTACACCACCGAGCCCAATCCGCGGGTGGGCTGCGTGGTGGTCAAGGACGGCGAGATCGCCGGCCGCGGGTTCCACCGCAAGGCGGGTGAAGCCCACGCCGAGGTGCTGGCGCTGAAGGAAGCGGGTAGCGACGCCAAGGGCGCCACGCTCTACGTGACGCTGGAGCCCTGTTCGCACCAGGGCAAGACGCCGCCCTGCGCTGACGCGGTCATCGCCGCCGGCATCAAGCGCGTGGTGGCCGCCATGGGAGATCCCAACCCCAAGGTGGCCGGCCAGGGGTTCGAGAAGCTCAAGCGCGCGGGGATCACGGTACTCTCCGGTCTCATGGAGCCGCAAGCCTCGGCGCTCAATCCCGGATTCATCAGCCGCATGACCCGCGGGCGTCCCTGGGTGCGCAGCAAGCTAGCCGTGAGCCTGGACGGACGCACCGCGCTCGCCAGCGGCCAGAGCAAGTGGATCAGCGGCGACGCGGCGCGGGAGGACGTGCACCGTTGGCGCGCCCGCAGCTCTGTCGTGCTGACCGGCATCGGCACCATCCTGGCGGACGACCCGAACTTCAGCGTGCGGCTCGCCGGCGAATGGCGCCAGCCCGTGAAGGTGGTGGTGGACACGAACCTGAGCACACCAGCCAACGCCAAGCTCTTGCAGCAGAACGCGGAGCAGGTCTACTTCGCAACCGCCGTGGATGACCCGGAGGAGCAGGAAGCCATCCTCAACACCGGCGCCAGCATCCAGGTGTTCCCGGAGAAGCGTGGCTTCATGGATCTGAAGGCCATCCTCGAGTCCCTGGTGGAACTGGAATGCAACGAGGTGCTGGTGGAGGCGGGGGCCGGCATGAACGGTGCGCTGCTTGAGGCGGGTCTGTTGGACGAGTTCATCATATATATAGTCCCCTGCCTCATGGGCGACACCGCCCGGGGTATGTTCAGTCTGCCGCCCTTGGCTTCCCTGCAGGAGCGCCGCGAGCTCGTGATCACCGACATGCGCATGATCGGCAACGACCTGCGCGTGATGCTCAGGCCCAAGTGATGTTCACTGGAATCGTCCAGGCGCTCGGAAAAGTGGAAGCGCTCACCCCCCAGGGCGGCGACCTGCGTCTCTCCATCTCCACCGGCGACCTTCCCATGCAGGATGTGAAAGTCGGCGACAGCATTTCGGTGAGCGGCTGCTGCCTCACGGTCATCGCGAAGAGAGCCCACGGATTCGACGCCGATGCTTCAAAGGAAACCC
>DATGHI010000014.1:0-9610 GCA_035308065.1 Gammaproteobacteria bacterium
AGTGCCGGGATGATGAGCTTGAAGGTGGTGATGGCGGTGTTGGTGCGGGCGAAGAGCTTCACGCTCCAGAAGTTGAGCAGGAAGTAGATGACCACCAACACCGCGCCGATGACGAGGCCTGTGTCGCTCACCTTCCCGTCCTGGAAGAGGTTATGGGCCCAAGGGTTGGCCCAGTCCCAGGGCCAGGAGGCCATGTACTGCACCGAGGCAAAGGCTTCCACCGGAATCACCGAGACCACCGAGAGCCAGGCTGCCCAGGCAGCCAGCGAACCTACCAAGGAACCATGGGTATAGAGGCCGAAGCGCACCATGCCGCCGGACTCGGGGAACATGGCACCGAGCTCGGCGTAGGTCAGCGCGATCACCAGGATGATCACCGCGCCGATAACCCAGGCCCATACGGCATCGGGGCCGGCCAGGCGCGCCGCCTTGGAGGCGCCGAACAGCCAGCCGGAGCCGATGATGGAGCCGATGCCGGTCATGGTCAGGGCAATGACGCCAACGTCCCGGTGCAGGGAGGATTTGTTCGACATGGAGTTTCCTCGGGATTGGAAGGGAAGTGCCGGCGGCCCGGCTCATGGGGCCCATCATGGCAGCCCGGCGGGACTGTCGCCAAGGGGCGGGCACCCTCTTGGCGACATTGTCGCCAAAGGGCGCCCGCACCAGTAGACTCACTCCAACCATGAAAGTTTCTGCAGGGATCATCGCCGGGGCCGACCAGGCACTGCTGGAAAGGTTGGCGCGCATGGCGCTCGCTAACCTGGCCCGCGACTACCCCAACCATCTCCAGCACCTGCTGGACCGGGACGAAGA
Organism: Gammaproteobacteria bacterium; assembly: GCA_035308065.1. Taxonomy (GTDB): domain Bacteria; phylum Pseudomonadota; class Gammaproteobacteria; order Natronospirales; family REEB76; genus DASUBN01. The sequence goes on from DATGHI010000014.1 coordinate 814, forward strand.
CGCCCTCCCGCCCCGCGAACTGCATCCGGTGTTTTCCGGCGCCTACGACTGGCATTCGGCGGTGCACAACTACTGGATGCTGGTGCGCCTGCTGCGGCTATTCCCTGAAGGTGGCTACGCCGCCGAGGCGCGCAGCTTCATAGGCCGGCGCTTGAATCCCGCCGACGTGGCCCAGGAATGCCATTACTTCGACGACCCGCGGCGCGCGTCTTTCGAACGCCCTTATGGCCTCGCCTGGGTGTTGCAGCTCGCCGCGGAACTGCGCGAGTGGAACACACCGGAGTCCCGGGGCTGGAATGCGGCATTGGCGCCGCTGGAGGAGGTGGCGCGGCTGCGGTTCCACGACTGGCTGCCGAAGCTCTCCTATCCCATCCGCAGCGGTGAGCATTCCCAGAGCGCCTTCGCGCTGGGGCTGGTCTGCGATTGGGCGAGGGCCGCAGGTGACCTGAAGATACTCGAGCAGGCGCGATTCAAGGGGCTCGAATTCCACGGTTTCGATGTCGACGGGCCACTCGCCTACGAGCCCTCCGGCCAGGATTTCCTGTCACCCTGCCTCGCCGAGGCGGATCTTATGCGCCGTCTCTTTTCACCCGATATATATGCGCGCTGGCTCATGAAGTTTCTGCCGCGGATACCCGAAGACGGAAATCCTGGCTGGCTCATGCCCGCCGTGAGCCATCACCCTTCCGACCCCAAGCTCGCCCATCTCGACGGCCTTAACCTCAGCCGGGCCTGGATGCTCGAGGGCATGGCGGCGGGCCTGCCGGAAGACGATCCGCGCCGCGCCGCACTCGCGGCGGCAGCGGAGCGGCACGGTCTGGCAGGACTCGCGGGGATACGCGAGGAACTCTACGAGGGCAGCCACTGGCTGCCGAGTTTCGCCGTCTATCTGCTCACCCGGCGCGGGCTCGGGACATGAATGCGCTTGAGCTTCTGAAGCGTCTCGGCTGGCGTTGCCTTACGCTCGCCTGGTTGTGGTTCCTGGCCACGTCGGTCGGGGTCGCGTTCCGCGGTGCCGTGAACCCTCCCGTGAGCGCGTTCATGGAGGAGAAGCAGCTGGAGATCGAGGCCCGCCATCTACATGCGAAACTGGACTACCAGTGGACGGACTACGAGGACATCGCGCCCTACATGCGGCTCGCGGTGATCACCGCCGAGGACCAGAACTTCCCCTACCACCACGGCTTCGACTGGGACGCCATCGCCGCGGCCCTGGTGCACAATGCCACGAGCCGGCGCATGCACGGCGGCAGCACCATCAGCCAGCAGACTGCCAAGAACCTCTGGCTCTGGCCCGGCCGCAGTTACGTGCGCAAGGCCGTGGAGGCCTGGTTCACGGCGCTCATGGAAGCTGAGTGGCCGAAGTGGCGCATTCTGGAGGTTTACCTAAACGTCGCTCAGTTCGACGACTACACCTTCGGCGTAGGCGCCGCCTCGCGGCGGCTATTCGACGTCACACCCTCGGAGCTCAAGCCCGAGGAAGCGGCACTGCTCGCCACCACCCTGCCCGCGCCCGACCGCTACGATGTCACGGACCCGTCGGCGCGCATGCAGCGACAGGAGGCCTGGATACTGGACCAGATGGAAGGCCTGGGTGGGCCGGAATACCTGGACGTGATCGATCCGCCACTGCCGCCTAAACGGCACTGAGTCAGCTTCTTTCGAAGACTGCGATGCCGTTGAAGCGGCGCATCCGCTCACGTGCCCCGGAGAAGATCAGCGCCTGCAGGGTGCCGATGATCTTGAAGGCCAAGGGGATATCGAAGCGCTTGAGGCGCCGCGCTTCGTCGGCGATGGATAGGAAGCCCGCCGGTGCCCAGCCGAGCGGCCGGAAGAACTCCTGGCCTTCCTCCGGCGCGAACTTGAAGCTCACGTTCTCGTTCTTGAGCATGTTGCTGCCGTGGCGCCGCGCCAGGAACTCCAGCAGGGCGGGTGAGGAGAGATCCATGAGCCAGCGCTTGAATGCCGGCGGCTGGCGCAGGTCCTTGGCCAACGACTTCACGTCTTCCACGTCGAGGTAGATGAGCAGGCCTTCGGTCAGCACCAGCACCTTATTGGCGGCGGCGCCCAGCTTCGTGAACAGCGCGCGGCGCGCTTCCCCGTCCGCGAGATCCAGCGCATGGCGCTCCAGGCGGCAGAAGCATTTGGCGTCCTTCAATGCTATGCGCTTGTATTCGATCATACCCGGAAGGTCCACCTCCACCCAACGCAGCGTGGCGGGGAGCGCCAGGCGGTAGGGGCGGGTGTCGAGGCCGGCGGCGAGGTTCAGCACCGCGTCGAAGCCCTCCTCTTCCACGGCCTTCAGGATCTGCTCGTCCAGCACCTGGGTGCGCACCACGATGGGCCAGCCGGGCATGCCAATCTGTCTCTCGATCTCGGCACCGCGTTCGCCGGCCAGTTGCCGCGCGTAAGGATCGTAGAAGAGCGCGTCCTTGCGTTCGCTCTCTTGGGCGCGATACACCGCGACCCAGAGCGCGGTATCCGATACGTTACGGATTGCTGCTTCGTCGGCCATGGCCATCCCCGGGAGAGCTGCGCCGCACACGATACGGCTTGTAACCCGAGACGGCAAATTTGCATTAGGTTTTCGGGCGTCTATAAAGCCGAGATTTTGTTTACCGGTAAGGCAAAAATGACCGAGCAACCGGAGTGTGCTTTTGTGTGGCACATGAGGATTGCGAGGAGATTTTTAACGCCGGCGGGGAACAAAAGATCGGATTTAGAGACCCGAAAATGGAAAGGGGTGCAAACGCGATGACGGGTCAGGGGTTCCGAAAGCCGGCCTGGGCAAGAGGGAGGGGCCCAGACACAGGGGGTTGGCACATTCGGTAATCCCGCCATCGTAGGGTTTGCACCCCTTAGACCGGTGACTTTGCGCCCCCGCCTTTCGACGGGTTTGCCTTTATCGTGTGAAACAGTGTAACGGTGCCGCCCATGGCTGCCTGTGAACTGCGTCACATTCCGGGATGGCGCGCGATCCGCTTGAGGAAGTCCAGCAGCCCGAGCCTCCGCCCCACCGCCAGAGCGGTCTCCGGGGAAAGCGCCTTCAGGGCCATCAGCAGCCGCACGGGTTTCGGGTTCACGATCACTTCCACTTTCCGGGTCGAAAGCACCTTGAGCAGTGCGCGTGCTACATCTTCCGGATGGGACACCCCGAGACTCTTGGGCGCGGAAACCTGTTTACGGGAGAACATACCGGTGCCGTCCACGAAGCCGGGGCAGATGACCGAGACGGCGACGCCGCTGCCGGAGAGCTCGGCGGCAAGCGAGATACTCCATTCCGCGAGACCGCCCTTGCTGCCGGAATAGGCGGAGCCGAAGGGCATGCCGGTGCGCCCGGCGAGGGAGGCGATGTTCACCACGTGACCGCTGCCGCGAGCGAGCATCGCCGGCAGGACCTCGCGAGCGAGGAGCATGGGCGCCAGCAGGTTGGTGGCGATGATGCGCTCCAGCACCGCCGGGTCCTGCTCCGCGTAGGAGCCGAGCTCCTCGACGCCCGCGTTGTTAACGAGCACGTCCACGCGGCCGAACTCCTTCATGGCGCGCGCTGTCAGTGCACGGCGGTCGCCCGCTTGGGTCACATCGCAAGATTGAACGATGCGTCTTCCGCCGGGCGGGAGCGATTGTGTCACGTCCCCGAGCTTATCCACCGAGCGCGCAGCCAGCAGCAGGTCCGCGCCGGCTTCCGCGAGGGCGCGGGCCATGACCGCCCCGAGGCCCTGGGAGGCGCCGGTGAGCACGACCGCTTTGCCCGTGAGAGTTCCCATCGCTTAATCCTAAGGCATCAGTGCCATCCCTGGCGCATAACCCTAGTACCTGGAGATCCCTGACCGACCATCCATGGCCGGGCCTTCGCCCGTTTGCCGCCCAAAGGTTGTCAAACGGGCGAAGCCTAAAATGAAACACCCCGCATGCGCGGGGTGTTTCCTGAATCCTCAGCGGGGCTGGATTAGTCGCCGGCCTTGGGAATGGTGCCCAGGGGTCCCGGCAACCCCGAGAGGTACTCGGCGATGTCCTTGATGTCCTGGTCCGAGAGGTTCGCGGCCATGCCCTTCATGATGGGGTTGTTGCGGCCGCCGTTCTTGTACTCGCGCAGGGCCTGGATGAGGTAGTCCTTGTACTGGCCCGCGAGGATCGGGTACTGGTTGGCTGTGCCGAGGCCGTCCTTGCCGTGGCAGGACGAGCAGGGGCCGCCCTGGAAGAGTTTCTGGCCGTTGGCGGTATCGCCGTCGGCGAGGGCCGATTGGGCGGCGATGAAGAGACCGGCGGCGATCAGCAGGGGGCGGGTGTTCATGGCAAACCTCTTTTACTTCGTGCCGGCCGGGGCATGCCCCAAGCTCTCGAAATAGGCGGCGATGTCCTGCATCTGCTGGTCCGACAGCGACGAGGCCTGGGCGTGCATGGTCTTGTGGGTCCGATCCCCGGACCTGTATTCCTGCAGGGCCTGCACGATATAAGCGGCATGCTGACCCGCGATCTGCGGCACGCGGTAGGTCGGGTAGTTGGTGGTGTAGTTCGGGATGCCGTGGCAGCCGATGCAGGCATAGGAAGCCACCTTGCCCTTGGCGGCATCGCCGTCGGCATGTGCGCCGAGGCTCAAGAGCAGGGCGGAAAGGCCCAGGGCATATGCGTAAGTCCGCATCGGATTGTCTCCCTAGCGACGTACTTGGATGACCGGGATGGGCCCTTGAATGGCCGTCCCCGAGGGCGCATAGAGTACCAAACCCCGGGCCTTTCCTGTAGCCGTGAGCCTCGGGCGTATGCTGGTAATAGGCGCGCCGCGCGATGGGTCTTAGGGCTTGAAGGCTGTGTTTTTCAACATTTCGCAAGAGGTTTGCATGGACAAGATCAGGAAAAGCGATGCCGAGTGGCAAAACGAGCTCACGCCCGAACAGTACGCGGTAGCGCGCAAGAAAGGCACCGAGCGGGCGTTCACCGGCAAGTACGTGGATAATCATGAGAGCGGCCTATACCGCTGCGCATGCTGCGGCAATCCTGTGTTCTCTTCCGAGACTAAGTTCGATTCCGGTTCCGGCTGGCCGAGCTTCACCGCGCCCACGGGGCAGGCGAACGTGGAAACCCACTCGGACGGCAGTCACTTCATGCAGCGCACCGAGGTGGTATGCGCCAAATGCGACGCGCATCTCGGCCACGTGTTCGACGACGGCCCCGGTCCCGAAGGGCTGCGCTACTGTATCAACTCCTGTTCCCTGGATTTCGAGAAGAAGAAGTGACCGAGCTGCTGTTCCGCGACGACGCGTACGCGACTGAGTTCAAGGCGGTGGTCACCGGCGGCGTGCCGGGACGACCAGTGCTGGACCGTACGCTTTTCTATCCGGAAGGCGGCGGCCAGCCCGGGGATACCGGCGTGCTCGTGCTGCCCGACGGCCGCGAACTCGTGGTGACTGATACCAAGAAGGGCGTGGAAGCGGGCGAAGTGGCCCACGTGCTCGCAGACGCCGCGCTCGTCCTCGCGCCCGGCACCCGGCTCCAAGGGCGCATCGACTGGGAGCGGCGCCATCGCCTCATGCGCATGCACACCTGCCTGCACCTCCTCTCGGCTGTGATCGTGGCCCCGGTCACCGGCGGCGCGGTGGGCGACGGCTATGGCCGGCTCGACTTCGACCTGCCCGAGAGCCCGGAGAGTGAGGAGGTGCAGGAGAAGCTCAATGCGCTCATCAAGCGCGATGCCCCAGTCTCCTTCCGCTGGATAACCGACGCAGAACTGGACGCGCAGCCTGAGCTAGTGAAGACCCTGTCCGTACAGCCGCCCCGGGGAGCGGGCCGGGTGCGCCTGGTGCAGGTGGAGGGCATCGATCTACAGCCTTGTGGTGGCACCCACGTGGCGCGCATCGGCGAGATCGGTGAAGTGCTGATCGCGAAGGTCGAGAAGAAAGGCAGACAGAATCGTCGGGTACGCCTGGAATTCCCAGGAGTGGCCGCTACAATCAGCTGAGTCTAAACAACGGGGAGTGGGGAGCATGAGTTCCGATAACGGTCGCACCATGGTGATCGTGGCCTATGTGCTGCACCTGCTAGGTGCCTGCACAGGCCTGCTCAGCATCATCGCCCTCATCATCAACTACGTCGCCAAGGGCGAGCACGGGGAGATGATAGACAGCCACCACGCCTGGATGATCCGCACCTTCTGGCTGACGGTACTGGCATTCGTCATCTGCATCGTGCTGGTGTTCACCGTCATCGGCATCCCGCTCGCCTGGTTGCTGGGTATCGCCGCCTGGATCTGGTACCTCTACCGGCACATCAAGGGGCTCATCGACCTATCGTCCGACAAGCCCATGTCCGCGACTAGCTACGTCTGATCCGTTGGATTTTCCGAATAGAAAGGCCGGCGACTACGCTGGCCTTTCTATTCGATTGCGGCGTCGAATTTCAGGACGCGGCCTTCAAGGCCATCTCTATCAGCACCGCGGCGATGCGCTCAACCGCCCAGTCGATCTGCCCGCGGGTGATGACCAAGGGCGGCGCTAGTCGCACCACGGTCTCGTGGGTCTCCTTGCTGAGGATGCCCTGGGCCATGAGGCGTTCGCAGACTTGGCGGGCGCGGGCCTGCTTGGGATCGATCTCGATACCGATGAAGAGGCCCTTGCCACGCAAGCTCTTGATGAGCGGGCTCTTGAGGCCCGAGAGCTTGTCGAGCAGGTAGGCGCCCAGTTCCGCGGAGCGATCCGTGAGCTTCTCGTCCATGAGTGTGTCGAGCGCTTCCAGACCCACGGCCGCCGCCAGCGGGTTGCCGCCGAAGGTGCTGCCGTGGTCACCGGGGGTGAACACGTCCATGACCTCGCGCCGAGCCAGGAACGCGGACACGGGCAGTAACCCGCCGCCCAGCGCCTTGCCGAGGATCAGCCCATCGGGCTTCACGCCCTCGTGCTCGCAGGCGAGCAATTTGCCGGTGCGGCCGAGACCGGTCTGGATCTCATCAGCGATGAGCAGGACATTGTGGCGTTTGCAGATCTCAGCGCATTTCTTAAGATAGCCGGCGGGTGGCACCACGATGCCGGCCTCGCCCTGGATGGGCTCCACCAGGAAAGCGGCAGTATTGGGGCCGATGGCCTGCTCCAGCGCCGTGGCGTCGCCGTAGGGGATGAGCTTCACGCCGCCCGGGAAGGGGCCGAAGCCGTCCTTGTACTGCGGCTCGCTGGACAGAGCCACGATGGCGATGGTGCGGCCGTGGAAGTTGCCGGTACAGACGATGATCTCTGCCTTGTCCGCCGCTACGCCCTTAACCTTGTAGGCCCACTTGCGCGCCGCCTTGAGGGCGGTCTCCACCGCTTCGGCGCCGGTGTTCATGGGCAGCGCCGCGTCCATGCCGGTGAGCTCGCAGGTGCGCTTCAGGAAGGCACCGAGCTTCTCGCTGTGGAAGGCACGGGAGCAGACCGCGAGCTTCCCCGCCTGCTCGCTCAGGGTCTTCACCAGGCGCGGATGGCAGTGGCCGTGGCTCACGGCGGAATACGCGCTCATCATGTCGAGGTAGCGGTTGCCCGCGTCGTCCCAGACGTACACGCCTTCGCCGCGGGTCAGCACCACCGGCAGCGGGTGGTAGTTGTGGGCGCAGTATTGGTTCTCGAGCGCGATCGTCTGATTGGGGGTCTTGTTCATGGGGGACCTGGAGGTGCTTGTGCGGAGGCCGAACGACTATTATACCGGGCCACGCAATCCGTCTTAACCCCCAAAACCCGCAGAGATAATGAGCGACACACGTCACACCGAACCCTGTACGTTCCCAGGCCCAGCTGGACCGCTGGGAGGCTTATTGGATCATCCGGCGGCGGCGCCCACGGCCGTCGCCGTGGTCTGCCATCCGCACCCGCTGCAGGGCGGAGCCATGACCAACAAGGTGGCCTACATCCTGGCGCGTGCGTTCAACGACCTCGGCGCCGTGAGCCTGCGCTTCAACTTCCGCGGCGTCGGCAAGAGTGCCGGCAGTTTCGACCAGGGCGTGGGCGAGACCGCCGACGCGCTCGCGGCGCTCGACTGGCTCGGCGCCCGTCATCCCGAGTTGCCCCTGTGGCTCGGCGGGTTCTCCTTCGGCGCCTATGTCGCGCTACGCGCCCAGGGCGAGCGCCCCATTGAACGGCTCGCGACGGTGGCGCCGGCGGTGGAGCGCTTCGACAGAAATGCCGTCCACGAGCCCCATTGCCCTTGGCTTCTGGTGCAGGGGGACGCCGACGAAGTGGTGCCGCCCGAAACCGTGCTCGCCTGGGCGCGGGGGCTCGCGCGGCCGCCACGCATCGTGGTGCTCGCGGGAGCCGGACACTTCTTCCACGGAAGGTTAAATGAGCTGCGGGAGGCCGTGGTGCGCGGGTTTTGAGGCGCCGGGACCGTTATCACAGATGGGTCACGCGCGTTTTGTTAGAATTGATGCGCCTTTACAACGATTTTATCTAGGAGAGAACCCATGCGTCGCGTTCTACTGGCCTGCGGGCTCATGGCCTTGGCCTCCACTGCATTCGCCAACGACAACATCACCATCACGGGCATCGGCCAGACCAACTTCGACAACCTGTCCACGGACCTGGGCGCCGTCACGAGCTACAAGCAGCTGGAAGGCTCCGCCTCGGAAGGTATCGCCGGCTTTGACGTGAGCCTGGACGGCGGCGCCACCCAGGTGGACCACCAGTCGGCCTGGCAGGCTGCCACAGGCAACAGCGTCTCCAGCGTGCCGTTCTACAACCTGCGCATCTCCAAGGGCCTGCCCTTCGGCTTCGACATCGGCGGTGAGTACAGCGCCGTCCCCGGCTCCAACATCCATCTCTACGGCGTCGAAGGCCGTTAC
>DATGHI010000015.1:0-5713 GCA_035308065.1 Gammaproteobacteria bacterium
CACTCGAAGCAGTCCGGGCTTGTCACGGTGATGACATCCATGAGCAGCGGCTTATAGGTCTCCTTGTAGAGTTCCACGTTGCCCACTGCCAGCGCCCCCAGGGTCTCGCCGTGGTAGCTGTTGCTCAAGGTGATGAAGCGCTTCTTCTCCGGCTTCCCCAGGTTCTTCCAGTAATGGAAGCTCATCTTCACCGCGACTTCTACTGCGGACGAACCATTGTCGGCATAGAAGCAGCGCGTCAGCCCCGGCGGCGCCAGCTTCACCAGCCGTTCCGAGAGCTCCACCACCGGCGCGTGGCTGAACCCGGCAAGGATCACGTGTTCCAGTTCTTCCAGCTGCTGCGTCAAGGCCGCGTTGATGCGCGGATTGGCGTGGCCGAAGAGGTTCACCCACCAGGAACTGATGGCGTCGAGGTAGCGGCGGCCGTCGAAATCCTCTAGCCACACGCCCTGGCCGCGGCGGATGGGCACCGGCGGCAGGGACTCGTGGTCCTTCATCTGGGTGCAGGGGTGCCACAGCACGCTCAGGTCGCGGCGTATGAAGGCGTCGTTGGCGCTCATGGCGCGGGGGCGATGCAGAAGCTCTGTATGAATTGCTCGAGGATGTGGAGGGTGGGCTCGACGTTCGCGAGAGGCAGCGATTCGTTGGGCTGATGCGCCACGTTGATGTCGCCGGGCCCGAGGATCACGGTCTGCATGCCGAGCGCCTGCAGGAACGGGCCTTCGGTGGCGAAGGCCACAGCCTCGGACTTGTGGCCCGTGAGTGCTTCGGCGGCCTTCACCAGTTCCGACGTGCCCGGGGTCATGAGCGGGTCGCTGCCCCGGAACAGGCTCCTGAACTCGAGACCGAAACCGCTGCCGTCGAGTGCGGCCGTGACCCGCTCGCGCGCCTCCTTGCGCACCGACTCCACGGTCATGCCCGGCAGGATGCGGATGTCGAAGTGCAGCTCGCAATCCGGGCAGATGCGGTTCGGGTTGTCGCCGCCCTTGATGTGGCCGAGGTTCAAGGTCGGTACCGGCACCTTGAAATGGGGGTCATGGTGCTTGTGCTGCAGCTCGCCGCGGTACTTGAGGAGCCCGTCCACCGCCTTGAACATTCCCTCCAGCGCGTTCCGGCCGAGGGCGGGGTCGCTGGAGTGGCCGGAGTGGCCGATGACCTTCACCGACTCCATGAGGATGCCCTTATGCATGTGCACCGGCTTCAAGGAGGTGGGTTCGCCGATGACGGCGTAGCGCGCCTTGGGTTTCCCGGCTTCGGCGAGCGCGCGGCCGCCGCACATGCTGCTCTCTTCGTCGGCGGTGGCGAGCACGATCAGGGGTTGTTTCAGCTCCTTCGCCGTATGCCGCGACGCGGCTTCCATGGCGAGACCGATGAAGCCCTTCATGTCGCTGATGCCGAGGCCGTAGTAATGGCCGTCCCGTTCCGTGAGCGTGAACGGGTCCGAATCCCACTGGTCATGGTCGTAGGGCACCGTGTCCATGTGGCCGGCGAGCACGAGTCCGCCGGGGCCCTTGCCGAGCGTGCCGATGACGTTGAGCTTGCCCGTATGGCCGGGGATCTCCTGCAGCTCCACTGTGAACCTTAAGGAGTCGAGCCAGCCCGCAATGCGCTCCGCCGCCTGGCGATTGCTCATGTCGAACTCGGGGCTGACGCTGCTCACCGAGGGGGCCTGGATGAGCCCGGCGAGCATCTCCCGGCGGGTGGGGGCGCGGTTCAGGGCCATGGGGATTCCAGGAGACGGTAGGCTCAAGTCTTACGCATTTAACCTTTTACAGCAACAGATGGCCCCGTATAAGGGATACTAAAGGCCATGCAGCACGCAGTGGATACCGCTACGGGCCTCATCTCGGGAGCGCGCTTCGTGCCCTCACCCCATTGCGACGCGCGGCCCGCGGGCGTCGCCATCGACCTCCTGGTGATCCACGGCATCAGCCTGCCGCCGGGGGAGTTCGGCGGTCCCTGGATCGAGCGTCTCTTCCTCGGGACGCTGCCCGTGGACGGGCATCCCTATTTCGCCGGTATCGCCGCCCGCAAGGTGGCCTCGCATCTCCTCATCCGCCGCGACGGTGAGCTCTTGCAGTTCGTGCCTTTCCACAAGCGCGCCTGGCACGCCGGGGTGTCCCGCTTCCAGGGCCGCGAGGCCTGCAACGACTTCTCCATCGGCATCGAGATCGAGGGCGCCGACGATGTCGCCTACGAGCCTGTGCAGTACACGCGGCTCGCCGCCGTCAGCCGCGCGGTGATGCGGGCCTATCCCGGCATCACCGCGGCGCACGTGGTCGGCCACAGCGACATCGCGCCGGGACGCAAGACCGATCCCGGTCCGGCGTTCGACTGGGCGCGCTACCGGGACGTACTTGCATGCGGGCCCCGGCCCGGGTCTACTAGTCAGCCATGAATTTCCTCGCCGTCCTGCTCGCCCTGCTGCTGGACCAGGGGCTCCGCCACCTCGAATCGGTGCGCAGCGCGCGCTGGTTCCGCGCCTACAGCGAGGCGCTGTTGGCCTTCAGCCGTTCCAACGAGCGCCTGCGCGCCACCTCGGGGGCGCTGCTCACGGTGATGGTGCCGGCTGTGGTGGTGCTGTTCCTGGACGGCCTCCTCACTCATCCCCACACCCAGTTCTGGGACGTGCTCGGTCTCGTCTTCGACGTCGCCGTGTTCTGGTTCTGTCTCGGGCCCCAGGACCTTCACACCCAGGCGGAAGCTTATATAGAGGCGTCCCAGGCGGGCGACGAGGCACGCGCCGCCGCCGCGGCCGGCGCGTTGCTCGAGACCACGGCGCCCGCTTCGGCTTCGGAACGCACCCAGGCGGTGATCCGCGCGGTGCTGAAGGAAGCCAACGCCCGCACCTTCGGCGTGCTGTTCTGGTTCGGCTTGCTAGGGCCCGCAGGCGCGGTGCTCTACCGCTGCGCCGATCTCCAGCAGCGCATGCCCCGCAAGGACGAGAGCCAGGAGTTCCAGGACGCCGCCGAACGCTTGCTCGGCGTCCTCGCCTGGTTGCCGGCGCACCTCACCGCGCTCGGTTATGCGCTCGCCGGCAGCTTCGAGGACGCGGTCTCGGACCTCAAGGGCTATTACCACGACTGCAAGCTGCAGTTCTTCCAGGTGAGCGATGACGTGCTGGTGTTCGGCGGCCTGGGTGCCATCCGCGGCACCGCGGGCGAGGATGCCGGTATCTCGCGCCTGAAGTCCGCCCTGGGCCTCGTGCGCCGCACGCTGCTCATCTGGCTCGTGATCTATGCACTGATCACTCTCTTCGGATGGTCATGGTGAAACCTGCTTCCTGGCCTACTGCGACGGGCTGATGCTAGTGAATCGTTTTCTAACCGTCCCTGGTGCCGTGACCAGCCCCGCCATCCATGGCGGGTCGTGCGCTGCATGCAGCGCACCCTCGCTCCGCCTCGCGACGGCATTTGAACAGGTTTCCCGACTGTTCATCGTCGCAGGCTTTATAGCGTTATTTCCTGTCGGTGCATTTGCCGCCGATATCCATCTGAAGGGCGCCGACGGCGTCGAAGTGGTGCTGCCGAAGCCCGCGGAGCGGGTGGTGAGTCTCGCGCCCGACCTCGCCGAGCTCTTGGCGGACGTGGGGGCCGGCGCGGCCCTCAAGGGCACGGTGGAATACAGCGACTACCCCGCGGAAGTGAAGCAGGTGCCGCGCCTGGGCGATGCCTTCCACGTGGACACCGAGCGGGTGGTGGCCCTGAAACCCGACCTGGTGCTGGCCTGGGAGGGCGGCACGCCCCGCGCGCTCATCGACCGGCTGCGGGAACTGAATCTACCGGTGCTCGCCGTCGGCACCCATGAACTCCTGGACATCGCCGCCAATCTGGAGCTCTTGGGGGTCGCCACCGGCCATGGCGACGCGGCGCAGCTCGCCGCCGAGGACTTCCGCACACGTCTGGGCGCGCTCAGGAGCCGCTATGCCAACGAGCCGCCCATCCGCGTCTTCTACGAGATCTCCGCCCAGCCGCTCTTCACCGTGGGCGGCAGCCAGAGCATCAGCCGCCTCATCCAGGTCTGCGGCGGCGTGAACATCTTCGCGGACCTCTCCGAACTCGCGCCGGCGGTGAGCCTGGAGACGGTGCTGGCCCGGGACCCGGAGGCCATCGTCAGCGGCGACGGGGAAGGGGACACGGCGCAGCGCTTCAAGGACTGGCAGCGCTGGCCCAAGCTCGCGGCGGTACGCGAGGGCAACTTCATCGCTGTGAACGACGAGTGGATCTCGCGCTCCACGCCGCGCATCCTGGACGCGGGGAAGCAGCTCTGTGAAGCATTGGAAAAAGCAAGAGCACACCGCAAGGCGGCGGATTAGGCTCCGCAAAAGCTACTGCGCTTGGCAGGGCGTTGTTGCGGTCCGGCTCGCCGTCCTCATGGTAGGTTCGCTCGCTACGCATCCGGCTCCGCTCGCGGCTCCAGGGCGAACATCCTGTCCGCCCGTTCGCCGCATGCGGCGAACCCGGGGGCTCGCCTCCCGCGCCTCGTTCTATCTTCGCTCGCGACGCTCTTGAGATGCCTTATGGCTAAAACTTTAGTCCAACGTCCGCTAACGACTGCGATCTCAATGGGTCGACGCAATACCAGGTCGAATATTACTTGCCGAGAGCCCAAGGCTAAAGCCGTTTCGAGGCGTACGGCCTGACATAACTCGGTACAGTCTAGATCCAAATCGAATCCGACCAGAAAGAATGGCTTTCAAGGGAAAAGTAACGACCGATCAGCTGATTAGAGTGTTGCATCGACCGGTTGAGTCGGCAACCCTAAGCAGCACCTCAGCTTAGATCCGAAATACCGCCGGTTTGGTTTCTACTGAAGCGGGTAAAGTCCACTCAATTACTCTTCATTTCCACCCATACTATTTGTCCAGGGTGGTGCTCGTGGATAGTCTCAACAGCGGATGAGATATCGTCGTGCTTATTCGGGTCGATGGGATGCGTAAAATTCGTTACATCAGTGCCGGAATCTCTCAATTTCTGCAGCTCACCGGGAGTTAGTACACCGTCCCCAATCCACAACGGTGAGGGCGGTCTTCCCAAAAGGCCCAGCAATTGGTCGTAACCTCGTCGCGAACAAATTAGAAAAACCATGGTTCGGTCCTTGATCAATGTGACACTTATGAGGTCGTCCGAATTCTACGGGTCTCTTCTCATTACCTTTTTAGAATGTCCGCTTGTGTCCGCCGAAAGCAGCCATTGCGTTCAGCGCTGGAACTAGCTTTTCTTGCGCTCGTGCTTCCACTGCACTTCTTTGGCCTGGTCCTGGCGCGCGATGACCCGCGCCAGCACGAACAATAGATCGGACAGCCGGTTGAGGTAGCGCAGCCCTTCCGGATTCACCGGAGTCGCGTGGTGCAGCGTCAGGGTGCGCCGCTCGGCGCGCCGGCAGACGGTGCGTGCCAGGTGGCAGGCGGCCGCCGCCGGGCTGCCGCCCGGCAGGATGAATTCCTTCAGGGGCGGCAGGTCGGCGTTGAAGCCGTCCAGTTCCTGTTCCAGGCGTTCCACTTGGGGCGCGGTGATGGCGGTGCGTCCAGGGATGCAGAGTTCGCCACCGAGGTCCAGGAGTTCGTGCTGCACTCGCGTGAGGCAAGTGCGGATGTCCGCCGGTACCGCTTCCGCCAGCAGCATGCCGATTACGCTGTTGAGCTCATCCACCGTGCCGTAAGCCTCGACCCGCGGATCGTCCTTGGACACGCGCGTACCGTCGCCGAGGCCGG
>DATGHI010000016.1:0-3848 GCA_035308065.1 Gammaproteobacteria bacterium
CGATCTCCTTCTGCAGGGGTTTCCGCAGTTCGGATAGGCGCTGGCGCTCCTGGGCTTCCACCCGGCGTTGCTCCTTGCGGTTGCCGCCTTGGGAAGCCGGGGCCGTGAGCCCCGCGCGCCGCGCCGCGGCCCGTTGCAGCAACCACTGGCGGTAATCGTCCAGGTCACCGTCGAAGGGCGTCACGCGGCCGTCGCCCACCAGCATGAATTCGTCGGCGGTGGCGCGCAGCAGGTGCCGGTCGTGGGACACGAGGATCAGGGTGCCCTCGAACTGGGCGAGCGCCACCGTGAGTGCCTCGCGCATCTCCAGGTCGAGATGGTTGGTCGGCTCGTCCAGCAGCAACAGGTTTGGCTTCTTCCAGATGATGAGCGCCAGTGCGAGCCGTGCCTTCTCGCCGCCGGAGAAAAGGCCCACGGGGCTCAAGGCCATCTCGCCGCGGAAGTTGAACGTGCCGAGGAAATCCCTCAAGTCCTGATCTCGCACGCCGGGGGCGATGGCCGAGAGTTGCTGCAGCGGTGAGCGGTCCTCCCGCAGGGTCTCCAGCTGATGCTGAGCGAAATAGCCGATGGCCAGTCCCTTGCCGAGACCCACGCGGCCGTGCAGGGGAGCGAGAGTGCCCGCCAGGGTCTTTACCAGCGTGGACTTGCCCTGGCCGTTGGCGCCCAGGAGGCCGATACGCTGGCCGTTAAGCAGTGAGAGTTCGAGCCCATCCAGCACGGTCTTCTCGCCCGCGCCCGTCTGGTATCCGCAACGTACATGTTCCGTCGTGAGCATAGGGTTGGGCGAAGCCAGGGGCTCCCGGAACTCGAAGCTGAAGGGCGAACTCACGTGCACCGGTGCGAGTCGCTCCATCTTCTCCAGCATCTTGATGCGGCTCTGGGCTTGGCGCGCCTTGGTGGCCTTGTAGCGGAAGCGGTCCACGAAGCTCTGCAGGTGGTCGATCTCCCGCTGCTGGCGCTCGTAGGCGGACTGCTGCAGCACCAGTTGTTCCGCGCGCCGGGTTTCGAAGGCGCTGTAGTTGCCCGTGTAGCGCTTGATCTGGCGGTTCTCGAGATGCAGGGTCACGTCGCAGATGCCGTCCAGGAACTCCCGGTCGTGGGAGACGATGAACAGCGTGCCGGCGTAGCGCTTCAGCCAGTCCTCCAGCCAGACGATGGCATCGAGGTCGAGGTGGTTGGTCGGCTCGTCCAGCAGCAAGAGGTCCGAAGGGCACATGAGCGCCTGGGCAAGGTTCAAGCGCATGCGCCAGCCGCCGGAGAAGCTCGACACCGGCTGGCTGGTCTCGGCGAGCGTGAAACCGAGGCCCAGCAACAGGGCCCCGGCGCGTGAAGCGGCGGTGTAACCGTCGGCGTCCGCGTAGTCGGTATGGGCCTCCGCCTCCGCATGACCGTCGTGCGCGGCTTGGGCGCGGGCCATACGCGCCTCGATCTCGCGCAGGCGCGTATCGCCGTCCAGGGCGTAATCGAGGGCCGTGCGTTCCACTGCCGGCGTCTCCTGGGCCACGTGGGCGACGCGCCAGGAGGCGGGCACGGACAGCTCGCCGCCGTCCGAGTGCAGCGTGCCGCGCAGGAGGGCGAAGAGGGTAGATTTGCCGGAGCCGTTGGCGCCCACTAGCCCGGCCTTCTCGCCGGGGTGGACCACGGCGCTGGCGTTCTCGAAGAGCGGTTTGGTGCCCCGCTGCAATGTGAGGGATTCAATGCGGATCACGGCGGCTACGAACGGCTGTCGGGGCGCGCATTGTACCGGAACAATCTTGGTGGGATTTGCCCAAGCAAGCGATGGGTCGCTCCGCGCCATCCCTGACGGCTTGTACTGCCTCGCCTTCCATGGCGCGGCGTGCACCGTATACGGTGCACCTTTGCATGGGATGGGGGAGTCTGCAAGAATTGCCGGCCGCCGCACCTCACTCAGGGCAAGATGCAGCCGAACCCGCTCCTCTGGATCCTCCCCGCGACGCTCCTGGGCGCGATCCTGAGCGCGCTGCTCGCCTCGGTGTTGCTGCTCTTTCCGCAGAAGCTGCGTACCCTGCTGCTGCCGAGGTTGGTGAGCTTCGCCGTGGGGGCGTTGCTGGGTGCCGCGTTCTTGGACCTGCTACCGGAGGCCCTGCACGGCGCGGCGCCGGCCCAGGTGCAGGGCGTGGGTCTCGCCATCGCCCTCGGGGTGCTGGGGTTCTTCCTGCTGGAGAAGCTCGCCTTCTGGCACCACGGCCACGAGGGCCATCTCGACCACGACGAGCTGCGCCGCCACGCCGCCGGCACCATGATCCTGGTGGGTACGGGGCTGCACAACCTCATGGATGGCGTGCTGCTGGGCGCCACTTTCCTGAGCAGTGTGCACCTCGGTGTGGTGCTCGCCATCGCCATCATCGCCCACCAGATCCCGCAGCAGGTGGGGGACATCTCGGTCTTACTCGCGGGCGGAGTGCGCCGTGGCCGCGCGCTGCTGCTGTCGGCCCTGTCCGGGGCGACCATGGTGGTGGGCGGGGTGGGAGCCTGGTTCCTGCTGGGGGCGGTCCAGGGCTATCTGCCCTACGTGCTCGCCATCGCCGCTGCGAGCCTAATCTACGTGGCAGTGGCCGACCTCATCCCCGGCCTGCACCGCCACGAGGGTGCCCGGCTATCGCTGCTCACGGTATTGCTGATCGCGGCCGGCATCGGCTTGATCTATGTCACCCAGACCGCCATCGGCGGTTGAAAACCCGCCTTCAAAGCCCTATTTATTGTTCAGTAGAGTTACCCCTTATAGAGAGGGGGCTAAACTTTTGAGGAAACGATGGATTTTGCGCCGAGACAAGGCGCGGGCGCCCGAGAAACCGGAGCGTACTCTGGTTGTACGTGAGGATTTCGAGGGCGACCGCAACGCCGTATCGGCGCAAAAGACGCGTTTCACTGAATAAGAACCCGAGGCATAGGCATGCGTTTAGACAAACTGACGAGCAAATTCCAGATGGCCCTGGCGGACGCCCAGTCGCTGGCCGTCGGCCAGGACCACGCTTATATAGAGCCCGTGCATCTCCTGCTCGCGCTCCTGGACCAGGAGGGCGGTAGCGTGCGGCCATTGCTGGCGAAGGTGGGCGCCAACCTCAACCGCCTGCGCAACGCCCTCGATACGGCACTGGACAAGTTGCCCACGGTGCAGAACCACGGCGGCGACGTGCAGGTGTCCCCGGAACTGACACGCCTCCTCAACCTCACGGACAAGCTGGCCCAGAAGCGCCAGGATCAGTTCATCTCCTCGGAACTCTTCGTGCTGGCCGCCATGGACGCCAAGGGTTCCTTGAGCGACGCGCTCAAGGACGCCGGCGCCACCAAGGCGGCCCTGGAGAAAGCCATTGAGGAGATGCGCGGCGGCCAGCAGGTGAACGATGCCGCGGCCGAGGACCAGCGTCAGGCCCTGGACAAGTACACCATCGACCTCACGGCCCGGGCCGAGTCCGGCAAGCTCGATCCGGTCATCGGTCGCGATGATGAGATCCGCCGCACCATCCAGGTACTGCAGCGGCGCACCAAGAACAATCCCGTGCTCATCGGCGAACCCGGCGTGGGTAAGACCGCCATCGTCGAAGGCCTGGCCCAGCGCATCGTGAACGGCGAGGTGCCGGAAGGACTCAAGGACAAGCGCGTGCTGACCCTCGACATGGGCGCACTCATCGCCGGCACCAAGTTCCGCGGCGAGTTCGAGGAGCGCCTGAAGGCGGTGCTCAAGGACATCGCCAAGGCGGAAGGCAGGATCATCCTGTTCATCGACGAGATCCACGTCATGGTGGGCGCGGGCAAGGCCGAGGGCTCCATGGACGCCGGCAACATGCTAAAGCCAGCGCTGGCCCGCGGCGAACTGCACTGCGTGG
>DATGHI010000017.1:0-11195 GCA_035308065.1 Gammaproteobacteria bacterium
GAGCGCCGGAATGGCTGAGTTCGATCCCCTGGAGTTCTGCATGCCGGGGGTGCGCCAACTGCGCCCCTACGAACCCGGCAAACCCATCTCGGAACTGCAACGCGAACTCGGCATCCAGGACGTCATCAAGCTCGCCTCGAACGAGAATCCCCTTGGCACGAGTCCCAAGGCGCTCGCAGCCATGCGCACCGCTCTCGGCGATACCGCCCTCTATCCCGACGGCAACGCCTTCACCCTGAGGCGCACGCTCGCCGCGCACCACGGCAGGGACGTCTCCCATGTCCTGGTGGCCACCGGCTCAGACCACATCCTGGAGATGACCGCGCGGGCTTTCCTGGGCCCCGGCCGCTCGGCGGTGATCTCCCGCTACGGTTTCGCCGTGTATCAGATCGTCTCCCAGGGAGCGAGCGCGGAAGTGCGTGTGGTGGACGCCCTGCCGCCGGAGCACCCGAGCCAGCCCTACGGCCATGATCTCGAAAAGATGGCTGCCGCCGTCAGCGCCGACACGCGCGTGGTGTTCATCGCCAATCCCAACAATCCTACCGGCACCTGGCTCGGGCTGAGGGACATCAGCGGTTTCCTGGAGCGCGTGCCGCCGGACTGCCTGGTGCTGATCGACGAGGCCTACCACGAGTTCGCCCGGGACCTGGAACCGCGCTATCCGGATTGCACCGAACTCCTGCCGCGTTTCCCGAACCTCATCGTCATGCGCACCTTCTCGAAGGCCTACGGCCTCGCGGGCGCGCGCGTGGGTTACGCCCTCGCGCATCCGAAGCTCACGGAACTCCTGAACCGGGTACGGCTCGCGTTCAATCCCGGCAGCCTCGGCCAGGCGGGCGCCGCGGCCGCCCTAGGAGACCACGAACACATCAAGAAGACGCTGGAACTCAACCGCGTGGAGATCAAGAAGCTCGACGCCGGCCTGAGGGCGCTCGGCCTCAAGACCATCCCTTCCATCTGCAATTTCGTCACCGCCGACATGGGGCGACCCGGAAAGCAGGTGTTTCAGGCGCTCCTGAAGCGCGGCGTCATCGTGCGACCCCTGGATGCCTACGGCCTGCCCAATCACCTGCGCATCAGCGTGGGCCTCGCGGAACAGAACCAGCGTCTGCTCGATTCCCTGAAGCAGGTCCTGAAGGCCTGAGCCGTGTCCCAAGCGGCGCCCCTGGATTATCGCGTCGCCCCCGGCGGGCAGTTGCAGGGCCGGCTGCGGGTTCCCGGCGACAAATCCATCTCCCACCGTGCCTTGCTGTTGGGCGCTATCGCCGAGGGTGAGACGCAGGTAGAGGGTTTCCTATCCGGTGCCGATTGCCTCGCGACCCTGGCAGCGGTGCGGGCACTCGGTGTGGCGGCGGATATGCCCGCGCCCGGTCGCGTCACGCTCAAAGGGCGGGGCCTCGAGGGACTGAAGGCGCCGGCGGCACCGCTGGACCTCGGCAACTCCGGCACGGCCATGCGCCTGCTTACGGGTCTCCTAGCGGGACAGGATTTCATTTCCACGCTCACCGGTGACGCTTCCCTGAGCCGCCGCCCGATGAAGCGGGTCATCGAGCCCCTCTCCACCATGGGGGCACGCATCGAGAGCAAGAACGGCACGGCGCCGCTCACCATCCACGGCGTGCGGCCGCTGAAACCCATGCGCTATCAGATGCCCGTGCCCAGCGCCCAGGTGAAATCGGCCCTGCTGCTGGCCGGGCTCTATGCCGGCGGCTACAGCTGGATCAAGGAACCGGGACCGAGCCGCGACCACACCGAACGCATGCTGCAGGCCTTCGGTCACGACTGCCTCAGGGAAGGGAATTGGGTAGGCATCCACGGCGGCGGTCCCTTGCGGGCGGCGCATATCGAGGTCCCGGGTGATCTTTCCTCCGCTGCGTTTTTCCTGGCCGGCGCGGCCATGACGCCCGGCAGCGAACTTGTGCTGGAGAACGTGGGCGTGAATCCCACCCGTGACGGGGTGATCCGCCTGCTGCGCGCTATGGGCGCGGACATCCGCTTCTCGAATCCGCGCTTCTCCGGCGCGGAACCCGTGGCCGACCTCTCGGTGCGGGGCGGCACCTTGCACGGCACCGACATCGGCGCGGAGCTCGTGGCCCTCGCCATCGACGACATCCCGGCGGTGCTGGTGGCGGCAGCCGCGGCACGTGGCGTGACGCGGGTCCGGGGCGCGGCGGAATTGCGCGTCAAGGAGAGCGACAGGCTGCAGGCCATGCAGGTGGGCCTCACGGCCCTGGGTGTACCGGTGGAACTCAGCCAGGACGGTATCAGCGTCACCGGCGTGGAACGCTTCCGGGGTGGCGAGGTACAGAGCCACGCCGACCACCGCATCGCTATGGCCTTCGCCCTGGCCGCGCTCAGGGCCGAGGCGCCGCTCACCATCCTGGATTGCGCCAACGTGGACACCTCCTTCCCCGGCTTCGTGGCCATGGCCGCCGGTGCCGGACTCGGGATCGCCGCCGCGGAGCGGCGCGCCGCATGAGCACGGTGCCCGTCATCGCCATCGACGGCCCCAGCGGCTCCGGCAAGGGCACCATCGCCCGCGCCGTGGCGGCCCAGTTGGGCTGGCATCTCCTGGACAGCGGCGCCCTCTACCGGGTGTTGGCCATCGCCGCGGAGGAGGCCGAGGTCGGTGACGGCGAACCGGCCCGGCTCAAGTCCCTGGCGCGACACCTCAGGGTGGAATTCCGCGACGATGGCAAGGGCGGAGAGCGAATCCTGCTCGATGGTCGTGACGTGAGCCTCAAGGTGCGGGCTGAGACCACGGGTGAGCAGGCGTCTTTGCTGGCGGTGATCCCAGAGGCGCGGGCGGGCCTCAAGGACCTGCAGCGGAGTTTCCGTCGTGCCCCGGGCCTGGTGGCCGACGGACGGGATATGGGGACGGTGATTTTCCCGGATGCGGTCCTCAAGCTGTTCCTCACCGCCGGCACCCGGGAAAGGGCCAAAAGACGCTATAACCAGTTGAAAGAAAAAGGATTAACTGCTAATCTTGACGGCCTTTTTCGTGACATAAGCTCACGGGACGAGCGGGACCAGAACCGTGCCGTATCGCCCCTCAAGCCCGCGGCCGACGCGGTGATGCTGGATACCACCGGCCTCGCCATTGGCCGGGTGGTGGAGCGGGTCATGGAATTGGCCGGCGAGCGCCTGGGTGCGAAGCCGGGTAACTGAACCGGGCGAGGCAGGAAACCGGAAGCCCTTTTTAAACAACCCGTGGGCCCGAAGGATCGGGCGGCGGTCAACTCAACAGGTGCCCCTCGCGAGGGGGGTGGTAGGCAACTCACAATGACCGAATCATTCGCACAACTTTTCGAAGAGAGCATCAGCAAGAAACAGATGCAGTCAGGGTCCATCCTCAAGGCCCTGGTAGTGGAGATCCGGCCCGACGTCGTCATCGTCAACGCCGGCCTCAAATCGGAAGGGGTGATCCCCGCCGAACAGTTTTACAACGAGCAGGGCGAGATGGAAGTCGCCGTGGGCGACGAAGTCGAAGTCGCGCTCGATGCGTTCGAGGACGGCTTCGGCGAGACGCGCCTGTCGCGCGAGAAAGCCAAGCGCGCCCGCTCCTGGACCCGCCTCGAGGACTCGTTCAACAAGGGCGAGATCGTCAAGGGCTTCATCACCGGCAAGGTCAAGGGCGGCTTCACCGTCGAGATCGATGGCGTGCGCGCCTTCCTTCCGGGTTCGCTGGTGGACGTGCGCCCGGTGCGCGACCCGGTCTACCTCGAAGGCAAAGAACTCGAGTTCAAGGTCATCAAGCTCGACCAGCGCCGCAACAACGTGGTGGTCTCCCGCCGCGCGGTGGTGGAGCAGGAATACAGCGCCGAGCGCGAAGAACTGCTCACCAAGCTGCAGGAAGGCGCGGTCGTCAAGGGCGTGGTCAAGAACCTCACCGAGTACGGCGCGTTCGTCGATTTGGGTGGCATCGACGGCCTGCTGCACATCACCGACATGGCGTGGAAGCGCGTCAAGCATCCGTCGGAGGTGGTGGCCGTCGGCCAAGAGATCGACGTCAAGGTGCTCAAGTTCGACCGCGAACGCAACCGCGTCTCCCTGGGCCTGAAGCAGCTGGGCGAAGACCCGTGGGTCGACATCGCGCGCCGTTACCCGAACGGCACCCGCCTGTTCGGCAAAGTCACGAACCTGGCCGATTACGGCTGCTTCGTGGAGATCGAGCCGGGTGTCGAAGGCCTGGTGCACGTCTCGGAGATGGACTGGACCAACAAGAACATCAACCCGGCCAAGGTCGTGCAGGTGGGCGACGAGACGGAAGTGATGGTGCTCGATATCGACGAAGAGCGCCGTCGCATCTCGCTCGGCATGAAGCAGTGCAAGCCGAATCCCTGGGACGACTTCGCCACCAGCCACAACAAGGGCGACCGCATCAAGGGCAAGATCAAGTCGATCACCGACTTCGGTATCTTCGTGGGCTTGGACGGCGGCATCGACGGCCTGGTGCACCTCTCCGACATCTCCTGGGACATGCCGGGCGAAGAGGCGGTGCGCAACTACAAGAAGGGCGACGAAGTCGAGGCCGTGGTCCTGGCGGTGGATGCGGAGCGCGAGCGCATCTCGCTCGGCATCAAGCAGATGGAGAAAGATCCGTTCTCCAACTTCCTCGCCGACCACCCGAAGGGCAGCATCGTCAAGGGCAAGGTCACGACGGTGGACGCCAAGGGTGCGACCATCGACCTCGGCAACGGCATCGAAGGCTACCTGCGCGCTTCTGAGCTTTCGCGCGACCGCATCGAGGATGCGCGCACGATACTCAAGGAAGGCGACGAGGTCGAGGCCCGCTTCACGGGCGTGGACCGCAAGAACCGCACTCTGAGCCTGTCGATCAAGGCGAAGGAGCTCCAGGAAGAGGCGCAGGCCATGGAAGACTATGGCCGTGGCGGTGCAGCCGGAGGCGGCACCACTGCCTTTGGCGACCTCCTCAAGGAGCACATCGGCGGCGGCAAGGAAGAGTGATGCATGAACGCCCGCAGCTTGACAGCTGCGGGCGTTTTCCATGTCTCTTGTTGCGGTTTATACCGGCAAGAATATTAGTTCGGCGGAAGGCAGAGCATGACAAAGTCTGAGCTGATCGAACTCATATCCCGGAAGCAGAGCCATCTTGCTGCCAAGGACATAGAATTGGCCGTGAAGATGATCCTCGAGCGGATGAGCGGTGCGCTCTCGACCGGGCGGCGCATCGAGATCCGTGGCTTCGGCAGCTTCTCATTGCATTTCCGTCCGCCGCGCATGGGGCGCAACCCCAAGACCGGCGACGCCGTGGCCCTGCCGGGCAAATACGTGCCCCATTTCAAGCCGGGCAAAGACCTGCGCGATCGCGTGAATAACGGGATCGACGGCGAAGAAGAAGACTGAACCCTCCGGGCGCGTCCTGGCGCGCGAGTAATACGCCATGCTCCGCTGGATAACCCTCATCTCCCTCCTGCTGGTGTTCACCTTGGCGCTGCTTCTGGCCTATGCCAACGGTGCCATCGTCGAGCTCGACTACCTCGTGGGCAGCGAGGAGGTGCACCTGTCCTCGGCGCTCCTGGGGGCGGCCGTGATCGGCTGGCTCCTGGGCCTGGTGAGCGGTTTCACAATCGTGTTCCGCCTGCGGCGCCAGGTGCGCAGGCTGAAGCGCGCCATCAGTGAGGCTGAGACGGAGATCCGCAACCTGCGCAGCGTGCCGTTCCGCCATGAGCGTTGATTCCGGCGCCATCGTCTTCCTGCTGGTGGTGGCCGCCGGGCTCGGCGGCTGGTTCCTGGCGCGCTGGGCGCGCTCTGGCAGCCGCCACCTGCCCGCCAAGTTCGCCAGTGCCGAATATTTCAAGGGTCTGAACTTCCTGCTCAACGAGGAGCCGGACAAGGCCATCGAGGTGTTCATCCGCATGGCGGAGGTGGACTCCGACACGGTAGAGACCCACTTCGCCCTCGGCAGCCTGTTCCGGCGCCGTGGCGAGGCGGACCGTGCCATCCGCATCCACCAGAACCTCATCGCCCGTCCGAACCTGAGCCGTCAGCACCGTGCCGAGGCGCTGTTCGAGCTCGCCCACGATTACCTGCGCGCCGGCCTGCTGGATCGCGCCGAGACCATCCTGCTGGAACTCCTGGACGCACCGTCCTACACCGAACAGGTGCTGCACAGCCTGGTCTCGCTCTACGAGATGCAGCGTGACTGGGAACAGGCCATCGCCATGCGCAAGCGCCTGGAATCTCTCACCACCGAGTCCGAGCGCAAGATCATCGCCCAGTACAATTGCGAACTGGCCCAGAGCGCGCTGCTGTCCCAGGACGTGCCGCTGGCGCAGAAGTTCCTGAAGCGTGCGCAATCCCAGGACCCGGACTGCGTGCGCGCCCACCTTATGCTGGCGCAAATCGCCGAAAACGTATCGGACTGGCAGGAGAGCCGCCGCAACTTCGAGCAGGTGCTGGAACACGAGATCCGCTATGCTCCCGAGGCGCTGCCGGCGCTGGCGCGAATCACCAAACGCCTCGATGGCCACGGTGAGTTCACTGCCATGCTGCAGAAGCTGCGCGCGAACGATCCCAAGGCGACACGCTACATTGGCCTCGCGGCGGTGCTGGACGACAGCCTGGACGACGACGTGTCGCGGGAGTGCGTGGTCGAGTACCTGCGCACCGAACCGACCCTGCGTGGTCTCTTTCAGATGCACACGGCACTCGCCGAGCGCCACGGCGGCCATGCTGTGAGCGACATGGAGCCGCTGCGCGTGGCTGTGCGTGACCTGATGAAGAACGGCCCGCGCTACCGTTGCGAGGAATGCGGTTTCCGCAGCCGGACTCTCTATTGGCAGTGCCCGAGCTGCAAGACCTGGGACAGCACCATGCCGTTCCACGAGGTGCTCCTGTCCGGACCCGGGCAGAGCGTACATCCCAAGGTAATGGGCTAATCGCGGCCATGGCCGCAGGAAGGAGAACCATGTCCGAGACGCGCATCCGCAAGGCGGTCTTCCCGGTGGCGGGCCTGGGCACGCGCTTCCTGCCGGCCACCAAGGCGAGTCCCAAGGAGATGCTGCCGGTGGTGGACAAGCCCCTCATCCAGTATGCGGTGGAGGAGGCGGTAGGCGCGGGCGTGGAGGTTCTGGTGTTCGTCACCAGCCGCACCAAGCGTTCCATCGAGGATCACTTCGACAGCGCCTACGAACTCGAGACCGAACTCGAGCGCCGCGGCCGCAAGGCGGAACTGGAGATGGTGCGCGGTATCGTGCCGAAGCACGTGTCCTGCGTGTACATCCGCCAGGCGGAGGCGCTCGGTCTCGGCCACGCGGTACTGTGCGCGGAACCCGCGATCGGCGACGAACCCTTCTTCGTGCTGCTGGCGGACGACCTCATCGACGGCCACGGCCGGTCGGCGCTGCAACAGATGGCGGAGGTCTATGCCCAGCACCAATCGAGCGTCGTCGGCATCGAGCGGGTCAAGCCCGACGAGACCCAACGCTACGGCATCATCAGCCCCAAGTCTGCCGGCCCGCGACTGCATCAGGTGACGGACATCGTGGAGAAGCCGAAACCCGAGGTGGCGCCTTCCAACCTCGGCGTGGTGGGGCGTTACTTGCTCACGCCGCGCATCTTCGAGCTCATCAAGTCCACCGGCCGCGGCGCCGGCGGCGAGATCCAGCTCACCGACGCCATCGCCGGCCTGCTCAAGCACGAGCAGGTCTTCGGTTATGAATTCGAGGGCGTGCGCTACGACTGCGGCAGCAAGAGCGGCTACCTGCGCGCCACCGTGGAGTTCGGCCTGAAACACACGGAGCTCGGCAACACCTTCCGCGACTACCTCGTCGAAGTAGGCGCCGATCTCAAATCGGGCAAGCGTTGAGCACGGCTCTCGCCTGGGCTCTGCTGGTGGTGGCGGGGCTGTTCGAGGTGGCCTGGGCAATGGGGCTCAAGTACACGGCAGGCTTCACCCGGCCCTGGCCCACGGCCCTGACGGTGGCGGCCATGGTGGTGAGCATGGGGCTCTTGGGGTTCGTGGCGCGGCAGCTGCCCATCGGTACCGCCTATGCGGTCTGGACCGGCATTGGCGTGTTCGGCACCGCTGTGCTGGGCATGTATATCTTCGGAGAATCCGCCGCGGTCTTGAGGCTGATCTGCCTCGCTCTCATCCTGACCGGCATCGTGGGATTAAAATTGACCGCGGCTTGAGCTATTCGCGGTATTTCGGGTCCTTCAGGGCCTCGTCCGCTTCCTGCTCCGCCACCCGGATCAGCTTCTTCAGGTTCTTGAAGCCGCGCCAGTACAGCCGCAGGCGGTAGCTGAAGACCGTCCAGGGCGAGAAATGCTTCTTCGCGAACAGCATCTCGCAGTAGTAATAGGACTTCTCGAAGAAATTGTTGCGCACCCCTGAGCCCACGCCGCCGCTGGGGCTCCGATGGTGGAAGAGGGCGGCCGAGGCCGAGTGCTTGAAGCGTAAGCCCGCCTTGAAGGCGCGGCGCGCGTAGTCGCTCTCCTCGCGCACCGACACGCCCTTGAAGTTCTCGTCGAAATACCCGATGCGGGCGATCACTTCGCGGCGCATGGAGAAGTTGCAGCCGGTGATGTTGTTGGTGGGGCCGTCCTGGTCGTAGTTGTCACCGCCCTTGAAGCGCAACGACTCCGTTAGCCAGGTGGGACGGGACGGGCGCTTGGAAGCCTGTTCCGTGACCCGGCCCTGCACGATATCGGTGCCATCTGCATGGGCTGCCATGTGGTTGGCGACGAAATCCGGATCGAAGGAGGTATCGTCATCGATGAAGACGATGATCTCGCCCTGGGCGCGCCGCAGCCCCTCGTTGCGGGCCTTGGTGACGGAGGCGAACTCGGGGCGCACGTGGATGAAGCGCCCGTGGTTGGCCTTGAGGAAATCCACGGTCTCAGGCTTGTGCTCGCGGGTCTGGTCGATTAGCAGGATCTCGAGATCCGGCTGGCTCTGGGCAAAGGCGCAGCGCAGGGTCTGCACCAGCAGCTCTTCCCGGTTGTACGTGGGGATGACGAGGCTCGCTTTCATGCGCGTGATTATAACCGCCGCCTGATGCATGGACGGCCCGCCGTGCCGATGTCAGACTTATGCCTGGTCGATGTGAAGGGGATGCGGGAAATGCAGAGCGTTACACCGACGGGATGGAGCACCCGGCTGAACACCTCGCGTGCACATGTCTGGGCCTGCGTGTTGGTGCCCCTCTTTTTCGGTCTTCTGTCCCTGTGGCTCGGTGCCGATTCCAACTGGGATTTGCTCCATGCCCACCTCTATAACGCCTACGCCTGGCTCCATGGCCGCCTGGCCCTGGACCTTGCACCCGCTGGCATGCAGAGCTATTTCAACCCCTTGCTGGATGCATCCTATTACTGGATGAGCACCCGCTGGCCCGGACCTTTGACGGGTTTCGTCATGGGCGTGCTGCACGGCCTCAATTTCGTGCTGCTGCTCGGCATCGTGCGCCGGGCACTGCCGGACCTGCCGGCGGAGGACCGCTACCGCTTGCCTCTGCTATTGGCGTTGGCAGGCTGCCTCACGGCGAACTTCCTCTCGGTGCTGGGCAACAGCATGGGCGACGACACGACGGCGCTGTTCGTGCTGGGCGCGTTGCTGATCGTGCTCGCCAACTGGGAGCAGTTCGCTGCTGGCGGGCAGAAAGGCTTGGTCGTGGTGGTGGCGGCGGGTCTGGTGGCGGGCCTGGGCACGGGACTCAAGCTAACCAATGCGGTCTACGCGCTCGCGTTGTGTGTGGCATTCCTCACGCTCCCGCTGGGAAGGGTGCCGCGCTTGCGTCTCGCCTACCTCTTCGGCGTGGGCACGTTGCTCGGGCTCGCGGTGACCGGCGGCTGGTGGTTCGTGGAGATGTGGGCAACGTTCCACAACCCCCTGTATCCCCAGTTCAGTGCCCTGTTCCCGAATCCCCTGACCCGGAATGTGCTGGTGGCGGACGCTTCCTGGCAGCCCAAGGGTTTCATCAAGGCGCTACTCTGGCCCTTCCTGTTCAGCTGGGATTCCCACCGGGTAGGCCAGGTTCACATCCGCCAATTCATCTGGGCTCTGCTCTACGTGCTCTTCTGGTGGTGGGCGGCGCGGGCGCTCTGGTCCAGGTTCCGCGGCGGGAAGGCCGGAGCGGGCGAAGCCCGGGGGCTCTACCTCATCACCGTCGTGGCCGTTGGCTATTTCGTTTGGATGAAACTCTTCAGCATCTACCGTTACCTCGTGCCTCTGGAACTCCTGGCGCCACTGCTCGTGTTCATCCTGCTCCAACGCCTTTTGCCTTACGGCAGAGCACGGCGCGTGGCCACCTGGACGCTATCCATCGCGACCCTGGTGGTGCTGCTGGGGGGCGTGAGCACCTGGGGACATGAACCCTGGTCGGAGGACATGTACCGGGTCCAGGCGCCGGAACTGCCGCAGGCGAACAGCACCACGGTGCTGCTGTCGGGACACGAGGCTCCCCTTACCTGGCTCGCGGCATTCCTGCCCGCGGACCTGAGCTTCGTGGGACTGTCCGAAGGCTTCCCCGAATCGGCGGACTACGGACAGCGTGCCCACGCCATGATCGCCGCCCGCGGCGGGCCGGTGTACGCGCTGGCGCCGGCGTACCACAGTTGGCGCGCCGATGACGTGGCGCGGGCGCAAGTCTGGGCCGGGCGCCTGGGCCTGACCCGGGGGGAGGGGGGTTGCGCGACACTCACCTGGCTCGCCACGCACCTGCATCTGCATGCCAGCGTGCAGCCGGCGAAAGCCGGCGGTGCGGCGGCAGGGTGCAGCCTGGAGGTATTGCCGGAGGACCAAGAAGACACCGCCGCGGCGAACCGCGCTTCAGCGGAAGCGACGGCGCGCCTGCTGAAGCCCTATGGCCTGGTGCTGGACCCGCAATTCTGTGTGGTCTATACGGCGCACGTCGGGCAAGGCATAGACCCCTACCAGTGGTGTGCGGTGGTGGATGAGAATGGGACGCGTTGAGTGTGATTGAAACACCTAGGTTGAGAACATGAAAAAATCTGGTTCAAGTCAAAGTCAGCCGGCATCGCAGCTCATCTCGAAGAAGATAGCGGAACTCGGAGGCTGGCGCGGGAAGACCCTCGGCAGGATGCGCAAACTCATCAAGGAAGCAGACCCGGACGTGGTCGAGGAGTGGAAGTGGATGGGCACCCCGGTCTGGTCCCACGACGGCATCATCTGCACCGGCGAATCCTACAAGAACGTCGTGAAGCTCACCTTC
>DATGHI010000018.1:0-8583 GCA_035308065.1 Gammaproteobacteria bacterium
CGCGCCTTCCCGGGCCTGAAGGGCATGGACCTCGCCATGGTGGTGAGCTGCGACAAGCCCTACGAGTGGCACGAGGGCAGCTGGCAGCTCGAGACCAATCGTAATTCCAACATCAAGGGTGGCCGCTTCCACGTGGTGGCCTACGACTACGGCATCAAGTACAACATCCTGCGCATCCTCGCGGACCATGGTTGCCGCGTGACGGTGGTGCCGGCGATGATGTCCGCCCGCGAGGCGCTGGCCCTGAAACCCGACGGTATCTTCCTCTCCAACGGCCCCGGCGACCCGGAACCCTGCGATTACGCCATCGCCGCCATCCGCGAGTTCCTCGCCACCGGCATCCCGGTGTTCGGCATCTGCCTCGGGCACCAGTTGCTCGGCCTCGCCAGCGGCGCCAAGACCCTCAAGATGAAGTTCGGCCACCACGGCGCCAACCATCCGATCATCGACCTGGACAGCGGGCGCGTGATGATCTCCAGCCAGAACCACGGCTTCGCGGTGGACGAGGCGACCCTGCCCGCCAACCTGCGCGCTACTCATCGCTCGCTGTTCGACGGCACGCTGCAGGGCCTCGAACGCACTGACTGTGAAGCCTTTAGTTTCCAGGGTCATCCGGAAGCCAGTCCGGGTCCCCACGACGTGAGACCGCTGTTCGAACGTTTCGTGCGCGCCATGGGCGCACGCCAAGGTCAGGCGAAGATCGCCGCCGCCAGCTGACTGCATCTTAGGATGGGACGGGCAGGCGGCGCCGAGAGGGTGGACCGCCGGGTTTTTCGCACGCCGCGAACAGGCTTGAGAGACATGAATCGATAGGACGGATATGCCGAAGCGCACAGACCTGAAGAGCATCATGATCATCGGCGCCGGCCCCATCGTCATCGGCCAGGCCTGCGAGTTCGACTATTCCGGCGCCCAGGCCTGCAAGGCGCTGCGCCAGGAAGGCTACCGGGTGGTGTTGGTGAATTCCAACCCCGCCACCATCATGACCGACCCGGAGATGGCGGACGCCATCTATATAGAACCGATCCACTGGACGACCCTCGCCCGCATCATCGAGAAGGAGAAGCCTGACGCGCTCCTGCCCACCATGGGCGGCCAGACGGCCTTGAACTGTGCCCTGGACCTGGTGCGTGAAGGGGTGCTGGCGAAGCACGGCGTGGAACTCATCGGCGCTTCCCGCGAGGCCATCGACATGGCCGAGGACCGGGACCAGTTCCGTCGTGCCATGCAGGACATCGGCCTCGCCACGCCCAAGGCCGGCCTCGCCCACAGCCTGGAGGAGGCGCTGGCGGTGCAAGCGGAGATCGGCTTCCCGGCCATCATCCGCCCCTCGTTCACCCTGGGCGGCTCCGGCGGCGGCATCGCCTATAACCGCGACGAGTTCCTGGAGATCTGCGAGCTAGGCCTCGATCTCTCGCCCACCAACGAGCTCCTCGTCGAGGAATCGGTTCTGGGCTGGAAGGAATTCGAGATGGAGGTGGTGCGGGACAAGAAGGACAACTGCATCATCATCTGTTCCATCGAGAACCTCGACCCCATGGGCGTGCACACCGGCGATTCCATCACGGTGGCGCCGGCCCAGACGCTCACGGACAAGGAATACCAGATCATGCGCGACGCCTCCATCGCGGTGCTGCGCAAGATCGGCGTGGAGACTGGTGGTTCCAACGTGCAGTTCGCCATCAATCCCCAGGACGGGCGCATGATGGTCATCGAGATGAACCCGCGGGTGTCCCGTTCCTCCGCGCTTGCCTCCAAGGCCACCGGCTTTCCCATCGCCAAGGTCGCCGCGAAACTCGCCATCGGCTATACCCTGGACGAGCTCAGGAACGAGATCACCGGCGGTACCACGCCCGCGTCCTTCGAGCCCAGCATCGACTATGTGGTCACCAAGGTGCCGCGCTTCACCTTCGAGAAGTTTCCCCAGGCGGAGCCGCGCCTCTCCACCCAGATGAAATCGGTGGGCGAGGTCATGGCCATGGGGCGCACCTTCCAGGAATCCCTGCAGAAGGCTCTGCGCGGCCTCGAGACCGGCACCGACGGCTTCAACGAGAAGCTCAGCGATTTCAAGGCGCCTGGCGCGATCGACCTCTTGCGCCACGAATTGCGCGCGCCGGGTCCGGATCGGATCTGGTACGTGGGGGACGCGTTCCGCGCGGGTCTCTCGATCGCCGACATCCACGGTCTCAGCCACATCGACCCCTGGTTCCTGGCACAGATCGAGGACCTGATCCGCGAAGAGCGTGACGTGGCCACCGGCGGGCTCAAGGCGTTCACCGCGGCTCGCCTGCGCGCGCTGAAGCGCATGGGTTTCTCCGACAGCCGGCTCGCGAAGCTCACGAGCAGGAAGGAGTCGGAGATACGCGCCTTGCGCGTGAAGCATAATGTGCGGCCGGTCTACAAACGCGTGGACTCCTGCGCCGCGGAGTTCGCAGCCACCACCGCCTACCTCTATTCCACCTACGAGGAGGAGTGCGAGGCGGAGCCGACGCAGCGCGACAAGATCATGGTGCTGGGCGGCGGCCCCAACCGCATCGGCCAGGGCATCGAGTTCGACTACTGCTGCGTGCACGCGGCGCTGGCGCTCAAGGAAGACGGCTTCGAGACCATCATGGTCAACTGCAACCCGGAGACGGTGTCCACCGACTACGACACCTCCGACCGGCTTTACTTCGAGCCGCTGACCTTCGAAGACGTCATGGAGATCATCGACAAGGAGAAGCCCAAGGGCGTCATCGTGCAGTTCGGCGGCCAGACGCCGCTGAAGCTCGCCCGGGCCCTGGAAGCGGCGGGTGCGCCCATCATCGGCACGTCGCCGGATTCCATCGACCTCGCCGAGGACCGGGAGCGCTTCTCCAAGCTCGTGGACAAGCTGAAGCTACGACAGCCGCCGGCGCGCACCGCCCGCAACGAGGACGAAGCCGTGAAGCTCGCGGGCGAAGTGGGTTTCCCGCTCATGGTGCGGCCGTCGTACGTGCTCGGCGGCCGCGCTATGGAAGTGGTGTTCAACCTCGACGATCTCCGCGGTTACATCCGCAACGCCGTGAAGGTCTCGAACGATTCGCCGGTGCTCATGGATCGTTTTCTGGAGGACGCCACCGAAGTGGACGTGGACGCGCTCTCGGATGGCGAGCAGGTGCTGATCGGCGGCATCATGGAGCACGTGGAGCAGGCGGGCGTGCACTCGGGCGATTCCAGCTGCTCGCTGCCGCCCAACAGCCTGAGCCAGGCACTGCAGGACGAGATCCGCCAACAGGTGGTGCAGCTCGCCAAGGCGCTCAAGGTCATCGGCCTCATGAACGTGCAGTTCGCCATCCAGAAGGACAAGGTGTTCATCCTGGAAGTGAACCCGCGGGCCTCGCGTACCGCGCCCTTCGTCTCCAAAGTCGTGGGCGTGCCGCTCGCGAAAGTGGCGGCGCGCTGCATGGCGGGCAGGAGCCTCAAGGCCCAGGGCATCCTGGCCATCCCCACGCCGCGCTACTTCGCAGTGAAGGCGCCGGTGTTCCCGTTCATCAAGTTCCGCGGCGCCGACCCAATCCTCGGGCCCGAGATGAAGTCCACGGGTGAGGTGATGGGCGCGGGTTACACCTTCGGCGAGGCCTACGCCAAGGCGCAGTTCGCCTCCGGCGTGATCCTGCCGCGGGGTGGCAGGGCGCTGATCTCGGTGCGCGAGCAGGACAAGCCCGCGGCCGTGGGGCTCGCCCGCGAGCTCAAGGAGCGCGGCTTCACCCTGGTGGCGACCCACGGTACGGCGGCGGCGATCCGAGCGGCCGGCGTGCCTTGCGACGGGGTCAACAAGGTCCGCGAGGGCCGGCCGCATGTAGTGGACATGATCAAGAACGACGAGCTCTCCCTCATCGTCAACACCACCGAGGGGAAACAGGCCATACTGGAGTCGTTCTCCATCCGCCGCGAGGCGGTCTCGCACAAGGTGACGTACTACACGACCATCGCCGCGGCCAAGGCCACGGTGATCGCGCTGGACCACATGGACGAGGCGGGCGTGAACAAGCTGCAGGATCTGCACCGGGAGTGGGTGGCATGAGCAAAGTTCCCCTGACCGTGCGCGGCGCGGAGCGGTTGCGCGAGGAGCTGAAGCGCCTGAAGGGCGTCGACCGGCCGAAGGTCATCCAGGCCATCGCCGAGGCGCGCGCCCACGGCGACCTCAAGGAGAACGCCGAGTACCACGCCGCCCGTGAGCAGCAGGGTTTCATCGAGGGTCGCATCCAGGAGATCGAGGGCAAGCTCGCCAATGCCGAGGTCATCGACGTGACACGCATGAACGCCAACGGCAAGGTGATCTTCGGTGCCACCGTGCTGCTCTCGGACGAGGACGCGGGGACTGAGGTGACCTACCAGATCGTGGGCGAGGACGAGGCGGACATCAAGGCCCACCGCATCTCCATCAACTCTCCCATCGCCCGGGGCCTCATCGGCAAGGTGGAAGGCGACTCCGTAGCCATCCGCACGCCGGCGGGCGAGAAACAATTTGAAATAATTGAAGTGAAATACGAATAACGGGTCGCCCCGTTATTTCGGCAACTCGATCTTCGGCTTCTTCGGATGTCTCTTATACAGAACCGCCATGTTTCCGATGCGCTGCACCAGGACGGCCTTGGTCGCGGCGCACATGCGTTCGATGATCCGGTCCCGTTCCTCCCGGTCACCCACCATCACCTTCACCTTGATGAGTTCGTGGGCCAAGAGCTGGGCCTGGATCTCCTTCACCAGGCTCGCCGTGAGCCCTGGGTTGCCGACCCGGGCCAGCGGATCCTTGCCGTGGGCCAAGCCGCGCAGGGACTTCTTCTGTTTTTCGCTGAGCTTAGTCATGAGTGGATCGCTTTGCGGGTCTGCATTGTAACAGGCACCTCCTATGCCTAAACGCAGCAAGAGCAGCTCCCGCTGGCTGGAGGAGCACTTCAAAGACACCTACGTGAAGCGCGCGCATCAGACCGGCGCCCGTTCGCGGGCCATGTTCAAGCTGGAGGAGATCCAGCGACGCGACCGGCTCATCAAGCCCGGCATGACGGTGGTGGACCTGGGGGCCGCGCCGGGCGGCTGGAGCCAGTATGTCGCGAAACTTCTGGTCGGCCGGGGCCGGGTGCTGGCCCTGGACCTGCTCGCCATGCCGTCGATCGAGGGGGTCGAGTTCATCCAGGGGGATTTCACCTCGGAAGAAGTGTTACAGGCCCTGCGGGAGCGCCTCGCCGGCGCCAAAGCCGACCTTGTATTGTCGGATATCGCCCCCAACATGAGCGGAGTAGGGGATGTGGACCAGGCCCGCGCCATGCATCTCGCGGAATTGGCTCTGGACTTCGCCCGCGAGACACTGGCCCCCGGCGGCACCTTCCTGGTGAAGCTGTTCCAGGGGCAGGGTTTCCAGGAGTATCTGCGGGCCGTGCGCGCGGATTTCGGCCAGGTGGCGTCGCGCAAGCCCAAGTCGTCGCGCAGCCGCAGCCCCGAGGTGTATTTGTTGGCGAGAGACTTCCACCGGCGTTAGACTGTCAAACACCGGCAGGACCCGCGAAGCGGCGGGGATGCGCGGATCTCACGAGGGACCTGACGTGAACGATTTCCTGAGAAACCTGCTGTTGTGGATCGTCGTCGCCGTGGTGGTACTGGCGGTGCTGGACAGCTTCGGCCCGAGCACGCCCAAGACCAAGGCCGTGCCGTATTCCGATTTCCTCACCTCTGTGCAGGACGGAAACATCAAGAGCATCAGCATCGAGGGCCAGACCATCACCGGCTCGTACGGCAACGGCGGCAACTTCAGTACCTACAGTCCGGTGACGGACTTCGCCCCGCTGGTGGCGGAACTGCGCAAGGACAACAGCGGCGTGCAGATCGACGCCAAGCCGGTGGAGCAGTCGTGGTTCCTGCCGACCCTGATATCCGTCGGCCCGGTGATCGCCATCATCGTCTTCTGGTTCTACATGCTGCGCCAGATGCAGGGCGGAGGCGGTCGCGGCGCCATGTCCTTCGGCAAGAGCCGCGCGCGCATGCTCGGCGAGGACCAGGTCAAGATCACCTTCAGCGACGTCGCCGGCGTCGAGGAAGCCAAGGAGGAGGTCGCGGAACTGGTGGAGTTCCTGCGTGACCCCGGCAAGTTCCAGAAGCTTGGGGGGCGCATCCCCCGCGGCGTGCTCATGGTGGGCTCGCCCGGCACCGGCAAGACCTTGCTCGCCAAGGCGATCGCCGGCGAGGCCAAGGTGCCGTTCTTCAGCATCTCCGGCTCCGACTTCGTGGAGATGTTCGTCGGCGTGGGTGCCTCGCGCGTGCGCGACATGTTCGAGCAGGCGAAGAAACACGCCCCCTGCATCATCTTCATCGACGAGATCGACGCCGTCGGCCGGCACCGCGGCGCGGGCTTAGGGGGAGGCCACGACGAGCGCGAGCAGACCCTCAACCAGCTGCTGGTGGAGATGGATGGCTTCGAGGGCAGCGAGGGAGTGATCGTCATCGCCGCCACCAACCGTCCCGACGTGCTCGACCCGGCGCTGCTGCGCCCCGGCCGTTTCGATCGCCAGGTGGTGGTGCCGCTGCCGGACGTGCGCGGCCGCGAGCAGATACTCAAGGTCCACATGCGCAAGGTGCCGGTGGCCGACGACGTGAAGCCGGCGATCATCGCACGCGGCACGCCGGGTTTCTCCGGCGCCGACCTCGCCAACCTGGTGAACGAGGCGGCGCTGTTCGCGGCGCGCGCCAACCGGCGCACGGTCGGTATGGACGAATTCGAGAAGGCCAAGGACAAGCTGATGATGGGCGCCGAGCGGCGTTCCATGGTGATGAGCGATGAAGAGAAGAAACTCACGGCCTACCACGAGTCCGGCCACGCCATCGTCGGGCGCCTGGTGCCCGATCACGACCCGGTCTACAAGGTGAGCATCATCCCGCGCGGCAGGGCGCTGGGCGTCACCATGTTCCTGCCGGAGGACGACCGTTACAGCTACAGCAAGCGCCGCCTGGAGAGCCAGCTCTCCAGCCTGTTCGGCGGACGCGTGGCCGAGGAACTGATCTTCGGCACCGAGGCCGTCACCACCGGCGCCTCCAACGACATCGAGCGCGCGACTCTCATCGCCCGCAACATGGTCACCAAGTGGGGCCTGTCCGAGAAGCTCGGCCCCCTGTCCTACGAGGAGGAGGAGGGCGAGGTGTTCCTGGGCCACTCCGTGACGCGCCACAAGAACATCTCCAGCGACACCCAGCGCAGCATCGATGAGGAAGTGCGCAGCATCGTGGAGCGCAACTTCCAGCGCAGCCGCGCCCTTCTGCAGGAGAACCTGCCCAAGCTGCACCTCATGGCCGGCGCGCTAATGAAGTACGAGACCATAGACGCGGAACAGATCGACGACATCATGACCGGCCGCGAACCGCGTCCGCCGGATGGCTGGTCCGATGCCGACCACGGCGGTACGCCCACCAAGGCGCGCGAGCCCAGCACCGTGCCTGCCGGGGATGTGAAGATCGGCGGTCCCGCCAGCCAGCACTGAAACTAAATCACTCTGAGATGGGCCATCCCTGGCCGACTCAGAGCCGAAAATCGCGGAGTGAATCCGCGATTTTCTCGTCTCCAACCGCAGACGGCTGGGGACGGCGGCAAATCCATTTGCCGCGCGCGATTGTTATGGCTCGCCATACAATAAAGGCCGGCATCCCGAGGATGCCGGCCTCTTTTTTGCCGGAGCGATGCGTGCACCTCAAGCTGGGAAAACACCGCCTCGACCTCGGCAGTCCCCGCGTCATGGGGGTGTTGAACCGCACGCCCGATTCCTTCTCCGACGGCGGCCGCTACACCGCGTTCGATACGGCCCTGCGCCATGCCGAGACCCTGGTGCGCGAGGGCGCGGATATCCTGGACGTGGGCGGCGAATCCACGCGCCCCGGCGCCGAGGCGGTGGGCGTGCAGCAGGAACTGGACCGGGTGATCCCGCTGATCGAGCGCATGGGCGGCCTGGGTGTGCCGGTCTCGGTGGACACGAGCAAGCCCGAGGTGATGCGCGCCGCCGTCGGGGCAGGCGCGGCCATGATCAACGACGTCTACGCCCTGCGCCGGCCCGGCGCCCTCGCGGCGGCGGCGGAGAGCGGCGCGGGTCTTTGCCTGATGCACATGCAGGGAGAGCCGCGCAGCATGCAGAAGGATCCGCAGTACCGGGACGTCACTGCAGAAGTGGCGGCGTTCCTGAAAGAACGGGCGGAGGCGGCTGTGGCGGCCGGCGTCACGCGGGACGCCATCGCCCTCGATCCTGGCTTCGGCTTCGGCAAGAACCTGGAGCACAACCTGACGCTGCTCCGGCGTCTCCCTGAACTCGGGGCTCTTGGGTTTCCTCTGTTGGTGGGCCTGTCACGCAAGTCCATGATCGGCACTCTGTTGGGCGGGAAGCCTGTGGAGGAACGGCTCCAGGGGAGCGTGGCGGCAGCGGTGATCGCGGTGCTGCACGGTGCC
The DNA here is from genome assembly GCA_035308065.1 of Gammaproteobacteria bacterium. Lineage (GTDB taxonomy): Bacteria > Pseudomonadota > Gammaproteobacteria > Natronospirales > REEB76 > DASUBN01. The sequence goes on from DATGHI010000018.1 coordinate 8,444, forward strand.
TACATCGTGCGCGTCCACGACGTGGCGGCTACGGTTGATGCATTGAAAGTCACGGCGGCGGTGAGACGCGGAATGATAGAATTGCGTCCATGAGCAGAAAGTACTTCGGCACCGACGGCGTGCGCGGGCGCGTGGGCAGC
>DATGHI010000019.1:0-3008 GCA_035308065.1 Gammaproteobacteria bacterium
CTACCTCAACCGTGGTGAGTTCTTCGGCGAGATGGGCCTGTTCGAGGAGACCTCCACGCGCAGCGCCTGGGTGCGCACCCGCACTGAATGCCAGCTGGCGGAGATCGGCTACGTGCGCTTCCGCGAACTCGCCCACAGCGACCCGGACCTCTTGTTCGAACTCGCGGGCCAATTGGTGGCGCGCCTCAAGCGCACCACCCGCAAGGTGCGCGATCTCGCCTTCCTGGACGTGACCGGCCGCATCGCCCGCACCCTGCTGGATCTCTGCCAGCAGCCGGACGCCATGACCCATCCGGACGGCATGCAGATCCGCATCAGCCGCCAGGAGATCGGTCGCATCGTGGGTTGTTCCCGCGAGATGGCGGGACGAGTGCTGAAGTCACTTGAGGAACAGGGCCTGATCGCGGCGTCGGGCAAGACCATCGTGGTGTTCGGCGCGCGTCCAAACTCGGATGTCACTATCCCTCTCAGTCGTCAGCTAGCCCGAAAGTGACGGCACGCCGTCACCCCAGCGAAGGCTGGGGTCCAGCTCTAAATCAATCTTGACTGGATTCCGGCTCAAGGCCGGAATGACGAAACCTTTAAGCGGCGAACAGCTCTGCTAATTTCGCGCCTGGGTCCTCCGCGCGCATGAACGTCTCCCCGATAAGGAATGCGTGCACGCCTGCTCTGCGCATCTTTTCCACATCGGCAGTGGTCCGGATGCCGCTCTCGGTCACCACCAGGCAATCCTTGGGGACGTGCTTCAAGAGCTCCAGGGTCACGCCCGTGTCCGTGTGGAAGCTCGCGAGATCGCGGTTATTGATGCCCACGAAGGGCGGCTTCAGGGCCAGCGCCCGCTCGAGTTCCGTCTCGTCGTGCACTTCCATGAGTGCATCCAGCCCCAAGTCCGCCGCCAGCATGGCGAGGTCCCAGAGCTGCGCGTCCCCCAGGACCTTCACGATGAGCAGGATGCAGTCAGCGCCCATGACGCGGGACTCGTACACCTGCCAGGGATCGATGATGAAATCCTTGCGCAGCACCGGCAGCGCACAGGCAGCGCGCCCTTCCTTGAGACAGGCGGCGTCGCCGTGGAAGAAAAGCCGGTCCGTGAGGATGGATAGGCAGCTCGCTCCCGCCCGTGCGTAGCTCCGGGCGATGGTCGCGGCATCGAACTCTTGGCGCAGCACGCCCTGGCTCGGCGAGGCCTTCTTGACCTCGGCGATCACCGCCGCCCTGCCCGCCTGCACCGAAGCCTGCAGCGCTCCCAGGAAATCCCGGGGCGGTTCCGCGGATTCGAGCGCCGCCCGCAGGGCCTTCAGGGGCCGCGCGGCGCTCCCGGACTGCACCTCTTCGGCCTTGGCCGCCAGGATCCGCTTCAGGATGTCCTTCTGGCTCACCGCGTGGCCTCGATGAGTTCCTCGACCTTGCGCACCGCGGCGCCTTCCTCGATCGCCCGGCGCGCCCGGTCCACGCCTTCCGTGAGCGTGGGGGCGACGTTGGCGGCGTAGATGGCCGCGCCGGCATTCAGCAGCAGTATGTCCAGGGCGGGGCCGGGGCGTCCCGCGAGCGCCTCCTGCACCAGCTTGAGGCTCGCCTGCGGACTGTCCACTTCGAGCGCGTCCAACGGCTGTCGCGGGATGCCGAATTCCTCGGGATTAAGCGTGTAATTCACCACCGTGCCGTCCTTAAGCTCGCTCACGCGGGTGGGCGCAGCGAGACTGATCTCGTCCAACCCGTCCTCGGAATGCACCACCAGCACGTGGGTGCTGCCGAGGGACTTGAGCACCTTGGCGAGGGGCTCCACCCAGCGCTCGGCGAACACGCCCAGCAGCTGGTTGGGAGCCCCGGCGGGATTGGTGAGGGGCCCCAGCAGGTTGAAGAGCGTGCGCGTGCCCAACTCGCGGCGCGGCAGCGCCGCATAGCGCGCCGCCGGATGGTGAGCGGGTGCGAACATGAAGCCGATGCCGATGCGGTCGATCAGTTCCGCCACCCGCCCCGGCGGCAGTTCCAGGGGTATCCCCATGGCCTCCAGCAGGTCCGCGCTGCCCGACTTGCTCGACATGGAACGGTTGCCGTGCTTGGCCACGCGCCCGCCGGCGGCGGCCACCACGAAGGCGGCGGCGGTGGACACGTTGAAGATATGCCGGCCGTCGCCGCCGGTTCCGCAGGTATCCACGAGATACTGCACGTTCACCTTCACCGGCATGGCGAGCTCGCGCATCACCCGCGCGGCGGCGGTGATCTCCTCCACCGTCTCGCCCTTGGCGCGCATCGCAGCCAGGAAACCGCCGATCTGGGTGGGCGTGGCGTGGCCGGTCATGATCTGCTGCATCACCGCCTGCATCTCCTCGCTCCGGAGATCCTTGTGGTTGACGATGTTGCCGATGGCGTCTTTGATGTCCACTAAAATTTCTTCACTACGATGACAAAAGAATGCCTAAAAATCAGAGATTTTGCGTTATGGCTAGGCAAAAATGACCGAGCAACCGGAGCGTACTCTTACCGTACGTGAAGATTGCGAGGGCATTTTTAACGACGCCAGAACACAAAAGATCCATTTTTAGGCTCCTTGCAAGAAATTGCGCAGCAGGTCGTGACCGTGCTGGGTGAGGATAGATTCGGGGTGGAACTGCACGCCCTCGATGGGCAGCGTCTTGTGACGCACGCCCATGATCTCTTCCATCCCGCCTTTATCATCCTCCGTCCAGGCGGTCACTTCCAGGCAGTCCGGCAGCGAGTCCTTGGCGATCACCAGCGAGTGGTAGCGGGTGGCCTCGAACCCGTCCGGGATGCCGTGGAACACGCCCTCACCCTTGTGACGGATGCGCGACACCTTGCCGTGCATCACCCGGCCCGCGTGCACGATGCGCCCGCCGAAGGCCTGGCCGATGGCCTGGTGGCCGAGGCAGACACCGAGGATCGGCAGATTGCCGCCGAGGGTCTTAATGAGATCGACACAGATGCCCGCCTCGTTGGGCGTGCAGGGCCCCGGTGAGATGACGACGCGCTCTGGCTTCAAGGCCGCT
>DATGHI010000020.1:0-5393 GCA_035308065.1 Gammaproteobacteria bacterium
ACCTGCTCGTAGTCGATGAGTCCGGTCTTGGTATCGATGCCGTACTGCACCGCGTTGAAGAACTTGCCGGAGAGGTTGACCTTGGCGCCGTGGGTCAGGTGGCCGCCGTGGGCGAGGCTCATGCCGAGGATGGTGTCGCCGGGCTTCAGCAGCGCGAAATACACCGCGGCGTTGGCCTGGGAGCCTGAATGGGGCTGGACGTTGGCGTAGGCCGCGTTGAAGAGCTTCTTGGCGCGCTCGATAGCGAGGCGCTCGGCCACGTCCACGTATTCGCAGCCGCCGTAGTAGCGCTTGCTGGGGTAGCCCTCCGCGTACTTGTTGGTCATCACCGAGCCCTGGGCCGCCAGCACCCGCGGGCTCACGTAGTTCTCGGAGGCGATGAGCTCGATGTTCTCCTCCTGGCGGCGCAACTCGTGGCGCAAGGCGTCTTGGAGTTCGTCGTCGAACCCGGCGATCTGCATGTCAGGGGTGAACATTCGGCCCGCTCCGCGGATGTGGATTGTTGTTGCAGGGACTATTTTACAGCAGCAGCGCCCTTCACGCGTTGAGGAAAGATTCGACCACGTTATTCCAGCCGATGGCGATGTTGGTGCGGTTATACCCGCCTCCGCCCATGCCGACGATGCGCCCCCTGCAGAATTCCTCGGCGAGTACGCAAAGACGCCTAGCGGCATGCGCATGGGCCGCTGGCGTGAAGCGCAGGTGGGTGATGGGGTCGCCGGCGATGCTGTCGGCTCCGCACTGGAAGAGGATGAACTCGGGTCTCCCGGACCGGAGGTGGTCTTCCACCCGCTCCCAGGCCTCATGGAACTCCCGGTCCCCTGCGCCGGGCTGGAGCGGCAGGTTGAGCTTGGTGCCCTGCGCCGCCCCGCTGCCGGTCTCACGGGCGTCACCGGTGCCGGGATAGAGGAAGCGGCCGTCCTCATGCAAGTCGGCGAGCAGGATATCCGGGTCGTCCTCGTAGCTGTAGAACACGCCGTCCCCGTGGTGCGCGTCGATGTCCACGTAGGCGATGCGTTTCAGGCCGTGGCGCTGGCGCAACTGTTCCACCGCTACGCCGATGTCATCCAGCACGCAGAAGCCGGCGGCGTGCGCCCGCGCCGCGTGGTGCAGGCCGGCGATGGGCACGAAGGCACGGTGCCACTCGCCCTGCATCACGCCGTCCACCGCATTGAGCGTCGCGCCCACCACCTCGCAGGCTGCCTCATAGATGCCCTGCGCCGCCGGCGTGTCGCCCTCGTCCAGGTAGCCGTCGCCGCGGTGGCTCGCTTCCTCCGCGAAGCCGAGGAAGTCACGGGAGTGAAACATTTCCAGCTGCGCGCGTCTCGCGGGCTTCACTGGCACGGGGTGCACACGCCGGTCCAGGCCGCGCGCGCAACTCTCGCGCCAGAAGGCGCTGAAGCGGTCGTGGCCGAAGGGGTGTCCCTCGCCGAAACCGTAGTGGGCCTGCGAGGGATCTTGGCACACGCCCACCTTGACCGAGTTTTGCGCCATGTGTAACAGAACTCCTGTGGCGCATGGATGCGTCACACGCGCCCCAGACATGTTAAGTGCCTGGGGCGGCGGAGGCGAGTCCGGACATGCGCCGGACTTGCCGAGCCTGAAAAGCCCAGGGAGGGGATTTTCAGGGAGATTCGGATGGCTGTCTCGGTGATATTATGGCAGTCCGCGCCCCACCCGGCTCGACCTCCCATGAACGAAGAACCCGCAACACGACTATTGGTCGGATGGCGCGAATGGGTGGCGCTGCCGGAACTCGGCATCAAGCGCATCAAGGCCAAGATCGACACCGGCGCACGCTCCTCTTCGCTGCACGCCTTCGCCGTGGAGACCTTCAGCGACGGTGATAAGCGCAAGGTGCGGTTCGGCCTGCATACACGCCAGAAACGCGACGCGCCGGCGCGCTACTTCGAGACGGACGTGGTGGAGGAAGATCGCTGGGTGACGGATTCCGGCGGCCATCGCGAGCAGCGCACCGTGATCCGCACGCTGGTGACCGTGGGCGAGAAGACCTGGCCCATCGAACTGACGCTGACCTCGCGGGACAACATGCGCTTCCGTCTGCTCCTAGGGCGCACCGCCATGGTGGAACGGCTGACGATAGACCCGTCCGCTTCCTACCTGATGGGTCTGCGGCGCAAACAGAAGATTCCTAAACCGATCTTGGGCGAGACACCATGAAAAAGAAGAAGAAAAAGAGAAGGATGAAGATCGCGATCCTGTCGCGGAACACTCGGCTGTATTCCACCAAGCGCCTGGTGGAGGCCGGCATGAAGCGCAAGCACGATATGTTCGTCATCGACCCCTTGCGCTGCTACATGAACATCGCCACGGACAACCCCGAAATCCACTTCAAGGGCAAAAAGCTCGAGGGGTTCGACGCCATCATCCCGCGCATCGGCGCGTCGGTGACCTTCTACGCCACCGCCATGCTCCGGCAGTTCGAGATGACCGGCGTGTTCACGCTCAATGACTCCGACGCCATCATCCGCGCTCGCGACAAGTTGCGTTCGCTGCAGCTCTTGTCGCGCGAGGGTATCGGCATGCCGGTCACCGGTTTCGCCCACTCGCCGGATGATACCGACGACCTGATGACGCTCGTGGGTGACGCGCCCGTGATCATCAAGCTCACCGAGGGCTCCCAGGGTGAGGGCGTGGTGCTGGCGGAGACCCGCCAGGCGGCCGAGAGCGTCATCGACGCGTTCCGCGGCCTGGACGCCCACTTCCTGGTGCAGCGCTTCGTGAAAGAGGCGCGTGGCGCCGACATCCGCTGCTTCGTCGTCGGGGGCAAGGTGGTGGCAGCCATGAAACGTACCGCGCGGCGCGGCGAGTTCCGGGCCAACCTGCACCGCGGCGGCAGCGCCGTGGTGGCGCACATCACCCACAAGGAAAGGGACATGGCGCTGCGCGCCGCCGAGATCATCGGCCTCAACGTGGCGGGCGTGGACATCATACGCTCCGCCCAGGGCCCGCTGGTGCTGGAGGTCAACTCCTCCCCCGGTCTCGAGGGCATCGAAGCCGCCACCAAGAAGAACATCGCCGGCGAGATCATCCGTTTCGTGGAGAAGCAGGCCAGGAAGCACAACGGGGACTGAGCCGAAGTTTCCGGTCGATGTCCGGTGGACATCGACACCGGCGAAGACCCAACCATGGAAGCTTGGTCTAGGGTCAAGCGAAACTAGAAATGCACCGCTGGGGATGGCATCGCCATCTTACAAAGCTATCTGCCGACCTCTTCTATATAATTAGCGCCCGTTTACCCTCAGCCCAGCAGAGCCATGGCCCAATACATCTACACCATGCACCGGGTCGCCAAGGTGGTGCCCCCGAAGCGCGAGATCCTGCGCAACATCTCCCTGTCCTTCTTCCCCGGTGCCAAGATCGGCGTGTTGGGCCTGAACGGCTCCGGCAAATCGACGCTGCTGCGCATCATGGCGGGCGTCGACACCGAGATCAACGGCGAGGCGCGCGCCCTCGCCGGCACCAAGATCGGCTTCCTGCCCCAGGAACCGCAGCTCGATCCTGCCAAGGACGTGCGCGCGAACGTGGAGAGCGGGCTCACCGAGATCGTGGAAGCCAAGGCCAAGCTGGAGGCGGTGTACGCCGCCTACGCCGAGCCCGACGCGGACTTCGACAAGCTGGCCGCCGAGCAGGCGCTCCTGGAGAACGTGCTGCAGGCCGCCGGCGCCACCAACCTGGACCACGTGCTGGAGGTGGCGGCGGAAGCGTTGCGCCTGCCGCCCTGGGACGCGGACGTGACCAAGCTCTCCGGTGGCGAGCGCCGCCGCGTGGCCCTCTGCCGCCTGCTGCTCTCGAAACCCGACATGCTGCTGCTGGACGAGCCTACCAACCACCTGGACGCGGAATCCGTGGCCTGGTTGGAGCGCTTCCTGCAAGAATACACCGGCACCGTGGTGGCCGTGACCCACGACCGCTATTTCCTGGACAACGTGGCCGGCTGGATCCTGGAACTGGACCGCGGGCACGGCATCCCCTGGCAGGGCAATTACTCGTCCTGGCTGGAGCAGAAGGAGAAGCGCCTCGAGATCGAGGAGAAGCAGGAGACCGCCCACATCAAGGCCATGAAGGCCGAGCTGGAATGGGTGCGCGCCAATCCCAAGGGGCGCCGCGCCAAGAGCAAGGCGCGCCTGCAGAAGTTCGAGGAACTCTCCTCCCAGGAGTTCCAGAAGCGCAACGAGACCCAGGAGCTCTACATCCCGCCGGGCCCGCGCCTGGGCGACCTGGTGGTTGAGGCCAAGGGGCTGCGCAAGTCCTTCGGCGACCGGCTGCTGTTTGACGGGCTGGACTTCAACCTGCCGCCGGGCGGCATCGTCGGCGTCATCGGCCCCAACGGTGCCGGCAAGACCACCCTGTTCCGCATGATGACCGGCGGCGAGAAGCCGGATGCGGGCGAGATGCGCGTGGGCCCCAGCGTGAAGATCGCCTACGTGGACCAGAGCCGCGACACCCTCAATCCCGACAAGACCGTGTGGGAGGAGATCAGCAACGCCCAGGACATCATCACCGTCGGCAGCTACACCACCCCTTCCCGCGCCTACGTGGGCCGTTTCAACTTCCGCGGCACCGACCAGCAGAAGCGGGTGGGTGACCTTTCAGGCGGCGAGCGCAACCGCGTGCACCTGGCGAAAGTCCTGAAGGCCGGCGGCAACGTGCTGCTCCTGGACGAGCCCACCAACGACCTGGACGTGGAGACCCTGCGGGCGCTGGAAGAAGCGGTGCTGGCCTTCCCCGGCTGCGCCGTGATCATCTCCCACGACCGCTGGTTCCTAGACCGGGTGGCGACTCATATCCTCGCGTTCGAGGGCGACAGCAAGGCGGTATGGTTCGAGGGCAACTACGCGGACTACGAAGCGGACCGCAAGCGCCGCCTGGGCGCGGACGCAGACCAGCCGCACCGCATCAAGTACCGGCGATTAAAAGAATAAATCTTTTCTTACAACTGACTCAAAGCGTCGCGAGCGAAGATAGAGCGAGGCGCACGAGGCGAGCAACCGGAGCGTACTTTTGGTGTACGTGAGGATTGCGAGCCGGAGTGCAACGAAGCTATATCGAGCGCAGCAGCTTTTGAGTCAGTTTGAAGAGACGTATTTCTCGCGACGGAGGTTCGGGTTGTCGAAGCCCAAAGCCTTCAAGCGCTCCACAGACGTATCAATCATGTCCGGATTACCGCAGAGATAGACGATGTCGCGCTTGGGATCCGGGTTGAGCTCCATGAGGTGTTCTTGCACGTAACCCTTGCGCTCGTGGGGCAACGCGGGCTCGGAAAGGCGTCGGCTCAGGCTGCCGATGAACTGGAAACCCGGGTTCTGCGCCGCGAATGCCAGGAAGTCCTCGCCGAAGAGTAGCTCATCTGGTCCGCGCACACCCAACAT
>DATGHI010000021.1:0-2232 GCA_035308065.1 Gammaproteobacteria bacterium
GGCCGGGGTCGTCACCAGTTCATTCTCGATGAGCTGGTCGATGAGCTTCTCCCCCAGGCCCTCGATGTCCATGGCGCGGCGCGCGGCGAAATGCCGGATCAGCTGGCCGCGTTGGGCCGCGCAGAATAATCCGCCGCTGCAGCGCGCCACCACTTCTCCCTCGGGCCGGACCACTTCGGAACCGCAGACCGGGCATTTCCGTGGCAGCTTCACTTTCTTGGCGTCCTTGGGGCGCTTCGCCAGCACCACACCCGCCACTTCCGGGATCACGTCGCCGGCGCGGCGTACGATCACCGTATCGCCGATGCGTATGTCCTTGCGCTCGATCTCGTCCATGTTGTGGAGCGTGGCGTTGCTGACGGTGGTGCCGCCCACGAACACCGGCGCCAGACGCGCAGTAGGTGTGAGTGCGCCGGTTCGGCCCACCTGGAAATCTACCGTCTTGAGGATGGTCATCTGCTCCTCGGCGGGGAACTTGTGGGCCACCGCCCAACGCGGCGCACGGGACACGAAACCGAGTTCTGCCTGCCAGTCGAGGCGGTCCACCTTGTAGACCACGCCGTCTATCTCGTAGGGTAGCGAGGCGCGCTGCTTGCCGATCTTCGCGTAGTAATCCAGGCAGCCTTCGGCTCCTATCACCAGCTTGATCTCGCGGTTCACCCGAACACCCCACTCCCGCAGCTTCTCCAGTACCATGCTGTGCCGTCGGGGCGCGTAATCTGCGGCCACTTCGCCCAATCCGTAGCAGTAGAACTCCAGGGGTCGGTCTGCGGTGATGCGCGGGTCCAGCTGGCGCAGGCTGCCAGCGGCGGTGTTGCGCGGGTTCACGTAGGTCTTCTCACCCTGCTTTGCGAGACGGCGGTTAAGCGCCTCGAAGCCCTTCTTCGGCATGTAGACTTCGCCGCGCACTTCCAACACTGCTGGCCAGTCGCGGCCGAGCAACTCCAGAGGGATGGACTTGATGGTGCGGACGTTCTGGGTCACGTCCTCGCCGGTGCTGCCGTCGCCACGGGTGGCGCCGCGCACCAGCTTGCCGCCCTCGTAACGCAGGCTGACGGCGAGGCCATCCAGCTTGGGCTCGGCGGCGTACTCGATGCTCTCCACTTCCAGTCGCTCGCGGATGCGCCGGTCGAAGGCCAGCACGTCCTCCTCGGCGAAGGCGTTGTCCAGGGACAGCATGGGCACCGCGTGGCGTACCTCGCCGAGTTCCTTGACGGGCGCCGCGCCCACGCGCTGCGTGGGCGAATCGGGAGTCACCAGTTCGGGATGCTCGGTTTCCAGCTTCTGCAGTTCCCGCATCAACCGGTCGTATTCGGCGTCCGGGATCTCCGGGTCGTCGAGCACGTAGTAGCGATGGTTGTGATACCGCAGCTGGTCGCGCAGCTCTTGCACCCGCTTCTTGACGTCTTGCCGTGTGCTCACGGGGGATCCGGCTCAGGAGGGGCGCCGCAGGCGCAGCTGGTGCTCGTAAGTGATGATGCGTTCGCGGATGTGGCGCGCGGTCTGACGCGTGAGGGTGCTGCGCTCTTGGTCCAGCACCTCGCCGTCCAGGGTCTGGGCGAGGCGCCGCGCGGTGGCCAGCATGTCGGCATAGGCGGCCACGCCGTTACGAGGCCCCGGTAGCACCATGAACAGGGTCAAGCCGGGGAGCGTGGACTGGTCCAGGGTCGCGAGATCAAAGGAGCCTGGTTCCATGACGTTGGCGACGCTGAATACCGAGAGCCCGTCGGTCCGGCCGCTCTCCACCCGGTGGTAGACCTGGTAGCGGCCGAACCTGAGCTCGTCGGCTTCCAGGGCCGCCCGCACCCGGGCGCCCTCGAAATTTTCGCCGCTACGTGACATCACGTGCAGCGCCAGGATCAGCTGCTCACCCTGCTCGCGCACCGGTGCGGTGTGGGCCGAGGCGCCGGGCACGGTCTTGGACGGCAGATCGTCGCCGGGGAAGTCCCCGTCATCGAGGATAGGGGCCGCGCGCAGGGTCGGCGGTTCAGACTGCCTGGATTGCCTAGAGAACAGCCATACGGCGGCGATGATGACCGCGCCGATGAGTATCAATATGAGGCGCAGTTCCATGACGCATCACATGGCCGCGATGCGCACGGCCTCGTCCACATCCACCGCCACCAGCCGCGAAACGCCCGGCTCGTTCATGGTGACGCCCAGTAGCTGGTTCGACATCTCCATGGTGCCCTTGTTGTGGCTGATGAAGATAAACTGCACCCGGTCGGACAT
>DATGHI010000022.1:0-8601 GCA_035308065.1 Gammaproteobacteria bacterium
GGCAAGACCGTGGACCAGACCTTCAAAACCGGCTACATGCCCGTGGACTACGTGATCCAGGAGGCAGAGAAGGCCGGCTTCAAGCTCACCGGCCAGTCGGAGATCAACGCCAACCCGAAGGACACTAAGGACTATCCCAACGGCGTGTGGACGCTACCGCCCACCTATACCCTGGGCGACAAGGACCACGGCAAATACGCCGCCATCGGCGAGAGCGACCGCATGACCCTGAAGTTCGTGAAGCCCTGATCACGACTCTGGAGAATAAAGACGGCAAGCAGCTACGCTGCTTGCCGTTTTCAATTTCTGCTTTCCGCCCAGAAACACTGTCCCTGGTGTCTTCTCCAGCCCAGGCTTTGTGCCTAGCGGGCTACCCCACCTATCCATTGGGCATCCAGGTGCTGCAACTGCCAGAGCTTGCCGTCGAACTGCCAACCGGCGCGGCACTGCCACGTACCCGGCGGCCGCTCCGGGCCCGCGGCAACTTCCTTCCAGTCGTAGGAGAACACGTCACCGCTCACGCCTTCGGGCAAGGTGAGCACCACCGATTTGTCCGGCGGGGTCCTGCGAATCTCGAGCTGGGTGCCCGGTGCCAGTGGCCCTAAGCTCATTTGCATCGGCATCGCCGCGGGCAGGGAACTGCTGCTGGAGCAGCTCACCTGAACATGCCCGGTGTCCACGCCCAGCAGGTCCTCCACAGTGCTGCAGCCCGCCGCACCCACCGCGAAGACGCCGAACAGAGCCATCCGTCCCAGCGCCTTGCCTGCTTGGGTCATTTGCTCACCTGCTTGTGTAGTTTGATCCGGGCCGCCAGTGACGAGAATACGCCTTCCAGCGTCTTCTTGAATGCGCTAAAACGCGGATGCCGGAGCCCGTCCTGCGGGTCCGCCTCGTCCATATACAGGCGCCAGCACATCTCCACCTGCAGTGCCGCCACGTCCGGCAGCTTGCCGTAGTGGTCTGTAATATAGCCGCCTTTGTAAGGGTCGTTGCGTACCACCTTCAAGCCGGCGCGGCGGCAGCTCCCCTCCACCTCCGCGGTGAGCCAGCCCGAGTTGCTCTGGCCGTCCCGGTCGCCCAGGTAGATGTCGTCCTTGAGCTCGCCATGCAGCTTGTTGGCGCGGGAAGCGACGCTGTGGGCATCGATCAGCACCACGCCGCCGAAACGCGCGATCTTGCTCTGCAAGAGTTCCAGAAGCTTCGCGTGGTAGGGCGCATGCACCTGCTCGCGGCGCCGGGCGATCTCCTCGGCATGAGGCGGCGTACGGTAGATGTCCTCGCCCCAGAAGGTCTTGAGCGCCACGAAGCCGGTCTCGAAGCGCCCTGGATAAAGGGGCGTATCGTCCGGCGGGCGATTCAGATCCGCGACGAAACGACTGTAGGTGGCGTAGACGGTGGTCGCACCCAGCGCCGGCAGGAAATCGTAGAGGCGGTGCAGGTGCCAGTCGGTCATGGGCAGGCTGCGGATGTAGTCCGAGGCGAAATCCGCGGCCAGCGCCTCGGGCACGTGCACACCGGTATGCGGGATGCTCACCAGCAGCGGCAGCTCAAGGCCCGTCGGTTCGCGTAACTGGAAGGGCGCGATCTCCACCGGAATCACTCTTGGTGGAGGCGCAGGACGCTGCGGGCGAATTCGCGCGCGCTCTCCTCGGCGCCGTGGCAGACACCGGTATGCATGCGCCGTTCACCGCCCACGTAGACGTCGGTGATGTCGGCGCGGCTGCCGCCGATCAGCAGCGCGTCCAGCAAGGTGTCTGCATCGTGGCCGCGCAGCGCGGATGTATGGTTTCCGAACACCACGATGTCGGCGAATCGGCCCGGTACCAGGGCGCCTACTGCCTGGCCGAGGGCCGCCGCGCCGCCTTGGCAGGCCCGCTGCCACAGCGGTGCGCCGAGTCCTTGCTCCGTGGCCAGGCGCGCACGGCGCTGCACCCGAAGGCGCTGACCGTACTCAAGCCAGCGGAGTTCCTCCACGGCGTCGATGCGGCAGTTGCTGTCGGAACCCACGGCGATGCTGCCGCCCTGGGCCGCGTAGTCGTCTGCGGGAAACAGCCCGTCGCCGAGATAGGCCTCGGTGATCGGGCAGAGCACCAGGTTCACCTGCGCCTTCCGCATGAGCGCACACTCCTCCACGGTGGCGTGGGTGGCATGCACCAGGTTCCAGCGGGAGTCGAGCTTGACGCTGCGTGCCAGGAGTTCCACCGGCGTCGCGCCATAGGCGAGCTTGCACTCGTCCACTTCCCGTTGCTGCTCGCTGACGTGGATATGGATGGGCGCTTCCGCGCCCACCACCTTGCTCGCCGCTTCCACTAGTCCGGCCAGGGTCTCGGGCGGTACGCCGCGCAGCGAATGGGGTGCTACGCCTAAGTCCACTCCGTGCAATTCCTTGAGCAAGTCGCAGAAATCGTCGACGCTCGCGTGCACGAAGCGACGCTGCTCGTCACGCGCCGGCTGCTTGAAGCCGCCGGTCTGATAGAACACGGGTAGGAGCCGCAGGCGTATGCCCACCTCCTTCGCCGCCGCGATGACCGCCCGACCCATGTGCGCACCCGGACGCCCGTCCGGCATGTGGTGAAGGTAATGGAATTCCGCCACGCTGGTGAAGCCGCCCCGCAGCATGTCCCAGAATGCCTCCCGGGCGATGACGAACATGTCCTCGGGGCTCACGCGGTTGGCGAGCCGGTACATGGCCTCGCGCCAGCTCCAGAAGGAGTCCTGGCCCTTCGGGGTCTCGCCGTAGCCGGAGAGCGCCCGTTGGAAGGCATGGCTGTGGGCGTTGGGCATCCCGGGGACCGCTAGGAAGCCATCGTAGGGTCCGCGGGCAGGCCCGATGCCGGTGATGCGGCCCTGCGGATCCAGGGTCAGAGCCTGGTCACGCAGCAGGCCATCCGGGGTGAGGATGTATTCAAATGCGAGGCGGGTCTGCATACTCTTATGCTCTCACGATTCCTCCGACCCGAGTAGCGCGTGCACGACCTGCTCATCAGAAACGCCCGGGTGTATACCGGAGCAGCCGAGGTTCCTGCCGCCACCCTCGCGGTGAGCGGCGGCAGGATCGCCGCTGTCGGCGGCCCGGCGGACGCCCCGGCAAGAGAGATCCTGGACGCCCGGGGGCAATGGCTGATCCCGGGTTTCGTGGACTGCCACACCCATGCCCTCTATGCCGGCAACCGCATGGCGGAGCACCTGCAGAAGATGCAGGGGGCGAGCTACGCCGATATCGCCAAGGCAGGTGGGGGCATTGTCAGCACCATGAAGGCAGTGCGCGCCGCGAGCGAGGCTCGGCTGGTGGAGGAGACCCTACCGCGGCTGGAGGCCCTCAGGGCCGAGGGAGTCACCACGGTGGAGATCAAGAGCGGCTATGGCCTCGACCTCGAGGCCGAGCTCAAGATGCTGCGGGCCATCCGCAAGCTGCCGCAGCACATCCCGCTGGACGTGAGTGCCACCTTCATCGGCGCCCATGCGGTGCCGCCGGGCGTGACCCGGGAGGACTATATGCGGGAGGTGCTGGAGAAGATGCTGCCGGCGGTGGCGGAAGAGAAACTCGCCGACGGCGTGGACATCTTCGTGGAGCACATCGCCTTCGATCTCGACGACCTGAAGCGCCTGGCGGAGCGCACCCACAAACTCGGCCTCACGTTCCGCGCCCACACCGACCAGTTGTCCAACATGGGCGCCACACGCCTGGCGGCGGAACTGGGGGCTTTGTCCTGCGATCACCTGGAGTTCACCGAGGCCAAGGATGTGGAAGCCATGGCTAAGCACGGCACCGTGGCGGTGCTCCTGCCCGCCGCGTTTTACTTCCTGAGGGAGAACCGCAAGCCGCCGTTGGAGCTCTTCCGCCGGCACCGGGTCCCCATGGCTGTGGCCACGGACCTGAACCCCGGTTCTGCGCCGGTGGCGAGCCTGCTCACGGCCATGCACATGGCGGGGATGCTGTTCGGCCTCAGCGCCGTCGAAATCCTGGAAGGCGTCACCCACCATGCCGCCCGCGCTCTCGGCCGGCAGGGTAGAATCGGCGCCCTTGCGCCGGGCCTGGAAGCGGACTTCTGCCTCTGGGACCTGCCGGCGCCAGAATTCCTGAGCTACCAGCTGGGTGGCTTGAAACCCACACAACGGTTCTTCAGAGGAAAACGTACATGAGCAAGGGCCTGACACTCACCGGCACCGACCTGAAACTCGATGACCTCAGGCAGTGCGACCAGCCGTCGCTGGCCGTGAGTCTCGGGAGCGGCGCCCGCCAATCCATGCAGGCGAGCGTCGACACGGTGCGCCGCGTCATCGATACCAACCAAGTGTGTTACGGCATCAACACCGGCTTCGGCGCCCTCGCCCGGCAGCACATCTCCCGCGACCGTCTGACGCAACTGCAGTACAACCTGGTACGCAGCCACGCATGCGGCGTGGGCGAGCCGCTGCCGGAACCGACGGTACGCCGCGTCCTGATGCTCAAGGCCAACAGCCTCGCTATCGGCAACTCCGGCATCCGTCCGGAAGTGGTGGACGTGATGTTGGCCCTCCTGAACCACGACGTGCTGCCCGTGATCCCCTCCAAAGGTTCGGTAGGGGCTTCCGGCGACCTCGCGCCCCTGGCGCACATGGCCCTGGCCCTCATCGGCGAGGGAGAGGCGTTGCACCAGGGCAGGCTGCTCCAGGGCGAAGCGGTGCTGAAAGCCGCCGGCATGCAGCCGGTCAAGCTTGAGGCCAAGGAAGGCTTGGCGCTCCTGAACGGCACCCAGGTGAGCGCTGCCTTGGCGCTCGCCGGACTGTTCGGCGCCGAGGCCGCGCTCTTCTCCTCCATTGCTATCGGCGCGCTGACGGTGGAAGCCCTGGCGGGAAGCTACAGCCCCTTCGATGCCCGTATCCACGCGGTGCGCAAGATGCACGGCCAGATCAAGGCGGCGGAAGCCTTCCGCAGCCTGCTCACCGGCAGCGAGATCTGGGATTCGCACCAGGGTTGCGACCGAGTGCAGGACCCCTACGCTCTGCGCTGCATGCCCCAGGTCTATGGCGCGGTGTGGGATACCCTGAAGCACGCCTCCGAGGTACTGACACGGGAACTCAACAGCGTTTCCGACAACCCGTTGATATTCGGCGTTGACGTGCTCTCCGGCGGCAACTTCCACGCCGAGGCACTGGCGTTCGTCTCGGACTTCATGGCCATCGCCGCCACCGAGCTCGGCAACATCGCCGAACGGCGAATCGACCTGCTGCTCAGGAAGGTGAACCCGCGCCTGCCCATGTTCCTGGCGCGTGACCCGGGGCTGGAATCCGGGTTCATGATCGCCCACGTCACCGCGGCAGCGCTCGCCTCCGAGAACAAGACCCTGGCGCACCCGGCCTCCGTGGACACCATCCCCACCTCCGCCGGCCAGGAGGATCACGTGAGCATGGCCCCCTGGGCGGGGCTCAAGCTCCAGCAGATCATCGACAACCTGTTCCGGATACTCGCCGTGGAGGCCTTGGCGTCAGCCGAAGCCATCGACCTGCAACGCCCTCTCAGGACGACTCCGCAGCTGGAACCGGTGCAGGCTTGGATCAGACGCCACACCCCCGGCAGCCCGGGTGACCGGCGTCTGGACGGGGACATCGCCCGGCTCGCCGGCCTGATTTCCAGCCGCCATCTGCTCGCCGACGCCACACCGGACCTCGCTTTTCAGTCCCTCTAGTGAGTTCGCCATCATCCTAACTGCCGCTAGAAGTGGTTCCTATACGGAACAAAATATGTCGATAAGCAAACATATCTATCCCGTTTCATCTATACTCATTCCAAGTGCGGCTGGCATATGCCTCCGAGGCGATGCCGGCCGGAGTTCCAGCTTTATGACGATCCCGCGCAACGCGGGTGAGTCCGGGGTCTCTCGTTTTCCCCCTTTGACGAGAGGCCCCTTTTTTTGATCACCGGCGGCAGGGGACAGCGCACCGCATACCAAGGTAAACTGCGCATCCCCGGGCGCGCCCCTGGTGTCTAAATCCGCAAGTTTTGCTGCAGAGAGTGACTATTCTCATGTTGACACGGTTCCTACAGATCGCCTCGCTGGCGCTGGTCAGCCTGTTGCTCAGCAGTTGCGGCGGTAGCAGTACCTCCGGGCTCAACCTGTTCATCACCGACGCTCCGATCGACGAGGCCACGGCGGTGAACATCAGTTTCGCGCGGATACAGCTCACGGGACCTGACGTCACGCCCCAGACGCTGACTCTCAGCCAGGCAGCGAGTGTCGATCTCTACCAGTTGCAGGGCGGTGTCACAGCAACCATCGTGTCCGACCTGCAGATCAAACCGGGGAATTATACCGGGCTCAGCATCACGATCGCCGCGGATCCGATCAATGCCCAATCGAGCATCACGTTACCGGACGGCACCCATATCCTCTATTTACCCAAGGGCGTCTCGCCGACGGTCACCATGCCCATCGACTTCAGTCTCGCCAGCGGCGGGACAGTGAACATGGTCATCGATTTTGACCTGCGCAGGTCTATCATCCAGGACCCGAACGATTCGACCAAGTATCTATTGATCCCGTCCGCACGCGCCGTGCAGATCCCATTGTCGGGTACCCTTACAGGCAGCATCGCCGCTTCGCTCATCACCTGCTTAACGCCAGCGGTGTATATCTACCAAGGCGACGTCACTCCGACAGACGAGAACATCAATGCGCCGGCCGGCAGCGTGCAACCCTTCACGACGACCCTTGCCGGCCTGAACCAGACCACGGGCGTATATAACTTCACCGCCGGGTTCCTACCGCCCGGCACGTATACGGTGGCCTTCACCTGCCAGGCGAGCCTGGATGTAGTCAACCAAGCCAACACCATCAGCTTCCCTTCCGTGACCACCGCTGTGGTGAGCGCGGCCGCGACGACTTTTGTCGCATTGCAATAGCACGGAATAAATTAAGCGATAAACCGGTTTTCTACTAAATATTGCGCTGCCTTTGTCACGGTCAGGACCCACGGTCCGGCCAGACAATCCTGGCGCTGTTCTAAGCCCGGGCCACGGTCTTGCGGTCGTAACGCCCGAACAGCCGGTCGTAGCCGACCACGTATACCAACTGCAGGATCGCCGCAAGACAGAAGGGCGTCACGAACAGGCCCGCCGCGATCAGTGGCCCAGCGATGGCGGGACCGGCGGACTGAGGCACCTGGAAAGAGGCCGCGTTGACGCTGGCCGCGAGACCGCGGCGCTCATCCCTCACCAGCGACACGATCTGCGCTTGGCGCGCACCCACGGAGGCGCCGCCGGAAGCCAGGCGCAGCATGTAGACCAGCGCCGCCAGCCAGAACCACGGCATGAACGGCAGCGCGACCAATAGCACCACCCCGATGCCGCGGCTCCAGACCACCGCCCGCGACAAGCCGTGGCGCAGGGCGAGCTTGCCGGTATAGAGCGCCATCACGCCGGTGAGCGCGAAGGTGGCGGCCATGACCGGTGCGATGCTCTCCGGCCCGGCGTGGAATTTCAGGGCAAACCAATAGGAAATCAGCGGCCCGGTGAGGCCCATGGACAGGCCATTCAAGGCATTGAGGCGGATCAGTCGCCAGAGGAGATGGTTCTCCCAGCGCTGCAGTCGCGCCGCCCGGGCGCCGGGCGGCAGCATCTCGCCGCGGTCGCGCTCACCGGTCGAAAGCAACAGCCAGAGGTTCGCGACGGCTCCGGCGATCACGATCATGAACAGCAGCGCATAAGTCCGTTGGGGCGGCAGGTCTGCCCACAGGCCGGGCAGAATGGCGAGCAAGGCGCCGAGGGACATGCCGAAGAAGCCAAGGGCGTTGTTGAGGCTATAGACCCAGCCGCGATCTTCCGCGGGCACCACCTCCGCGAGCCAGGCCTGCTCCGCGGGTCCGAAGGGACCGGCTGCACCGCTGAGCCCGCGCCCGAAGCCGCCGAGGACGATGGCCGCCGCCAGCACTGCAGGCGCCGTGCTGAGGAGCGGCGCGAGGCCGCAAAGCGCCGTTAGCGCCTCGTTCCACACCAGGAACGGCTTGCGCCGCAATCGGTCGCTTATCCGCCCGATGATGAGACTCAGCACGGCGGCCGTGAGTCCCGCGCCCGTGAGCGTAAGCCCGATGCCAAGACCGCTCCAACCTAGGGCATGGAGGTAAAGGGAGAGGTCCGCCACCAGCGCGCCCTGGGCGACGCTGCGCACGGTGCGCGCCGCCAACAGGCGGCGTGCCGTGGGGCTCAACGCATGCGTTGAGTGGGCGGACAGGGCGTCCGCCCTGGACCGTGAGCGGAGCAGGAAAGCGAAGCGAAACGGCGCCTTCAACCCTATTCGAGGTTTCACGATGGTCTTGCCGCGCCTATGTAATGCGCCTTCCAATAGACGTTATCCAACTTGGCGCCCGTGACGGCCTTGCCCATGCCCGGCGCATGCACGAACCACCCGTCGCCGATGTAGATGCCCACGTGCATGTAACCGGTGGGATCGCCGTTGAAGAACACCAGATCACCGGGCTGCAGGGACTCGAGCGCCACTTGCGGCATACGGCTGAACTGGGCCTCGGCGGTGCGCGGCAGGCTCACGCCGAGTTGACCGTAAACGAAATACACGAGGCCGCTACAATCGAAGCCCCGGGGGCCATGGCCGCCGAACACGTAGG
>DATGHI010000023.1:0-5767 GCA_035308065.1 Gammaproteobacteria bacterium
CGCAGCAGGAACCAGCGCTGCTTCTGACCGATGCACAGGGGCTGGCTGTCGTGGCGCTGGTAGCGGGTCGGCAGGCGATAGCGCAACCAGTCGCGGGTCCCGCCCAGCACCTCCACCTGGCCGGGCACGAGCCCCACCTCCTCGCCGAGTTCACGGAACAGCGCCTCCTCCGGGGTCTCGCCGGGCTGCAGACCGCCCTGGGGAAACTGCCAACCCGCTCGCCCCACACGTCGCGCCCAGAACAGGCGTCGGTCAGCGTGGGACAGGATGATGCCGACGTTGGCGCGAAAGCCTTCGGCGTCGATCACCGCGTCTTTGGCGAGCTGCTCCTGGATGCCCATGGCCTTGAGTCTTCCACAAACCCCGGCACCTGACAAAGGTTCGCTGCATGCAGCGAACGGCCCGACAGGGGCTCGAAGCGTGGCTTCGAGCGGGCGCACAAGGGCGAACGCAAAGCGATGAGCGGGCCATCAGGGATGATGGCCCTGGACCGATCCTGGAGCAGGATGCGGAAGGCGAGGTGCGCCCTGGACCACCAGCGGAGCATGGATGCATGGATGCGTAGCTGATTGGTCGGGACGGTAGGACTCCACCAGGGATGGTTCACTAAGTACGGATAGCGACAGGGTACAATTCCCGCATTAAATCCCCGTGGGAATGCACTGTTGAAACTCGCGCTCTTCGACCTGGACCATACGCTCCTGGACGGCGACAGCGACGCCCTCTGGGGCCGCTTCCTGGTGCGCGAAGGTGTAGTGGACGAAGCGGAATACCTGCGCGAAGGCGCTCGCTACATGGCTGAGTACCGCAGCGGGCAGCTCGATATCCATGAATTTCTGGAATTCGGTCTGCGACCCCTCAAGCGCCATCCGCGCGAACGGCTCGAAGCCTGGCGCAGGCGGTTCACCATCGAGTGGGTGTTGCCGCGCATCCCGGCGGGCGCGCGGGACCTGGTCGGACGCCATCGCGGCCTCGGCCATACGCTCGCCATCATCACCGCCACCAACCGTTTCATCGCCGCGCCCATCGCCGCCGAGTTCGGCGTGCCACACCTCATCGCAACCGAGCCGGAGGAGATCGACGGGCGCTACACCGGCGGCGTCTTGGGCGAGCCGTGTTTCCGCGAAGGCAAGGTCGGCAAGCTCGAGGCCTGGCTCGCGGGCACCGTGCCGGAAGAGACCTGGTTCTATTCGGACTCTCACAACGACCTGCCGCTGCTCACGCGGGTGCATCACCCGGTGGCGGTGAACCCCGACAAAATCCTGGCCGCGGTCGCGGCCGAGCGCGGCTGGCCGGTACTCGAGCTGCGTCGCACACCCAAGACAAGCGCCGCCTGAACATGCAGCGCCGTCTCGTTCCTACCACCTGGCTCCCGGCGCTGCTCATGCTCACCGCGGCGGTGCTGTTCCTGTCATTGGCAGTGGGCAGCACGGCCGTGCCCCTGCACGGACTCTGGGATGCACTCACGGGCGGCGGCGACGCGCTCACCCGCACCGTGGTTCTGGAACTCCGGCTGCCGCGCACCCTCAATGCATTCGCGGTAGGCGGGCTCCTGGCCCTCGCCGGCACGCTCATGCAGGTACTCTTGCGCAACCCGCTGGCGGATCCCTACATCCTCGGCGTCTCCGGCGGCGCTGCAGTGGGGGCGCTCGGCGCGCTGCTCCTCGGGCTCGCGGGACTATGGGTCAACGGCGGCGCCTTCCTGGGATCGCTCGTGTCCACGCTCATCGTCTTCGCCCTCGCTCATGGCCGCGGCGGCTGGACGCCGACACGCCTCCTGCTCACCGGCATCGCCGTGGCCGCCGGCTGGGGCGCAGCCATCAGCCTGATGCTGGTGCTGGGCAGCGACGCCAGCCTGCACAGCATGCTGTTCTGGCTCATGGGCGACTTCTCCTACCAGCCGGGCAGCTCGCTCGCTCTGCTGGTCCTCGCCGCCGGCCTGTTGCTCTCCTGGCCCTTCGCCCGCCAGCTCAACGTGCTCGCCCGCGGCGAAACCCTCGCTGAGGCCCTAGGCGTGCCGGTGCGGCCGCTGACCCTCGCCATATATATAGGTGCCTCGCTGTTCACCGCGGTCGCGGTCACCGAAGCCGGCGCCATCGGCTTCGTGGGCCTGGTGGTGCCGCACATGTTCCGCCTCGCCGCCGGCGGCGATCACCGCCGGCTGCTGCCGGGAGCCGCGCTGCTGGGTGGTTGTCTCCTGGTGCTGGCCGACACCCTGGCGCGCAGCGTGGCGGCGCCGCGGCAACTGCCGGTGGGCGTTGTGACGGCCGCTTTGGGTGTGCCGTTGTTCCTGTACCTCCTCAACCGCGCGCGGGGACCCTTGTGAGCGCGTTGCTCGAAGCCCGTGACCTCGCGGTCAGTATCGCCGGCAAACAGGTGTGCCGCGGGCTCGGCCTCGCGGTCAGCACCGGCGACTGCATCGCGGTCCTCGGCGGCAACGGCGTCGGCAAGACCACGCTGCTGCACACCCTCGCCGGCCTGCGCACGCCGGAAGCAGGCGGGGTGTTCCTGGACGGTGCGTCGCTCGCGTCGCTGCCGCGCCGGCGCGTGGCGCAGCGCCTCGGCCTGCTCATGCAACAACCGGAAGACAGCCTGCCCGCCACGGTGCTCGAGACCGCGCTCATCGGCCGCCATCCGCATCTCGACTTCTGGCGCTGGGAATCCCACGCCGACGTGGCCATCGCGCGTCGCGCGCTGAAGAGCGTGGGCCTCGAGGGGCTGGAGCAGCGCGCCCAGACGGCGCTCTCCGGCGGCGAGCGGAGGCGCCTCGACATCGCCACGGTGCTGGCCCAGGACCCGCAGGTGTTCCTGCTGGACGAGCCGGCACACCAGTTGGACCTGCAATACCAGATGGGCTTGTTGAGCCTGTTGAGGCGCCTCGCGGCGGAGCAGGGCCGGGCGGTGGTGATGAGCCTGCATGACATCAACTTGGCGGCACGCTTTTGCAGCGCCGTGCTGATGCTGTTCGGCGAGGGCGAGACGCTGTTCGGCGAGACCCGCCGCATATTGAGCGCTGAAAACCTGACGCGGCTGTACCACACCCCCGTGGCGGCCCTGCCCTGGGAGGGGGGGCGGGTGTTCATCGCCGGCTGAGGTCGGGGGTGGATGCCACACGCCCCCCGTTGCGGTATCCTTGGCCTCCCGCGTGAAGGATTCGATTGTCACATTTCCCCTACAAATCAAGACCATGAGGCACGCACGATGACCCGACTGACCCGCAACTTGCCGTGGCTCCTCACCACCGCCGTGGCGCTCTGCGCCTGCTCCCAGTCCCCCGACCCCAACGCCAGGAAGGTGATCTCCTCCTGCCAGGCCGTGAGTGCGGCCGACGCCGGCGTCATCCTCGGCGGCACCTTCACCGCCAACCGCCTCAGCGGTGACGATGCGCCGCGCTCCATCTGCTCCTACAACGACACGAGCAACACCTCCATGGCGCTGGTGGAACTGTCGAAACAGGATGCCAAGGTCACGGACACGGCGAAGGACCTCGCGTCCGACAACCAGATGGTGTTGAAGTCCATGGGCGGCCTCATCAAACCGGCGGTCACCCATCCGGTCGACGGATTCGGCCCCGGCGCGTTCTACGGCGACATCTCCCCGCACCCCGGTGCGAGCTCGGTGCAGATGTACCTTTACATGGACGGTTACGAGCTGCAGATCGTCATCAACAATCCAAAAGATTTCCCCACCGGTGAAGCCCAGGCGGCGAAGATGGCGCAGAAGGTGGACGAGAACATCAAGAACGGCAACGCGTTCGCGGCACTCTGAAGCGCCTGATTCCAACGACTCCAAGCCCTGCGAGAGCAGGGCTTTTCTTTTTCGCACTTGACAGCTTTGGACAGCGTGCCTAGAGTGCATCCGCCTTCAGGTGTCCGCCCAACGGCGGATACTCGGGAAGCCGGTGCATCCTTGATCAGGATAATTCCGGCGCTGCCCCCGCAACGGTAGGCGAGTCGAGGTGCATCACGAAGCCACTGCGTCCCGAGGACGCGGGAAGGCGATGTACCCGGGATGTCCGCATCCCCCTCGCGAGCCCGGAGACCGGCCTGGAGACAGGAGCCCTTGGGCTCCACGTTCCGGCATTGCGGTGGGCGATGCGCGCGGGTCGCGGCATCGCTCCCCTCGCTTCCTCACCCCCGCAGCCGGTGTCACCACCGATGGCGCACAGCGGGCGTGCTGTGCGGGGAGAACGAAATGACCAGAGCCAAACTCAAAGGCGCTTTCGCGGCGCTCGCTTTCAGCCTTGCCTTGCCCCTCCATGCCGACGGTTCGCCGGACACGGCGACCGCGCAACTCGGCGACGTGACCGTCACCGCCACCCGCACCCCGCTCATCGCCGACCAGGAAGTGGCGCCGGTGATCGTGATCGGCCCCGAGCAACTGCAACTCGCCCAAGGTCAGGACGTGGGCGCGGTGCTGCGCCAGTACGCCGGCTTCGACCTCGCCCAGAACGGCGGCCCTGGCCAGCCGGAATCCCTGTTCCTGCGCGGCACCAACAGCACCCACACCCTGGTGATGATCGACGGCGTCAAGATCAACCCGGACAACGGCTTCGGCTCGGCGCTGCAGAACATCAGGCTTGAGGACGTGGAGCGCATCGAGATCGTGAAGGGTCCGCGCGCCTCCCTGTACGGCGCCGACGCCATCGGCGGCGTCATCAACATCATCACCAAGAAGGCCAGCGAGGGTCTGGGCTACGGTGCGCACCTGGGCGCTGGCCGTTACGGCACCTACGACAGCGGCGGCCAGTTCGGCTACGGCGACGGACCCAACGCCTTCGGCGTGAGTGCTGACGACTACCATACCGACGGCTTCCCGGCGGTTACCGGCTGGCCGCTGGACAGCGGCAACCAGGACCGCACTGTCACCGCCTATGGCCGCACCACGCTGGGTGGCGTGGACCTGGATCTCAACCACTGGCAGAGCAAGGGCTTCACCCAGTACGTGGGCACCGACGCCAGCTTCAACTCCGTGCCTGCGGACGAGGACTTCCAGGACGCCACCACCAGCCTCGGTCTCACGGCGCATCCGGTGCAGGGCTGGCGCAGCAACCTGACCTTGAGCCACATGCTGGACGAGACCGATCAACGCCAGCCGGATCCTTTCGCCTTCCCGGTGCCGACCAACGACTTCGTGCACACCCAGCGCAACGTGGCCGACTGGCAGAACGATCTGAGTCTCAGCGCCGCGCAGCTCCTGACCCTCGGTCTCTACAGCGAGGCTGAAGCCACCGCGTATTACTCGTTCGGCGCGGGCCAGCCGGAGAACCACCGGGTCAACGCCCTGTACGCGGAGGATGACCTGGACTTCGGCAGCCAGCGCCTGGTGCTGGCGGGCCGTGACACTCACGACCAGAGCTTCGGCGACCACTTCACCTGGAACGCGGACTACGGCTTCGATCTCTCCAACAACACCAAGCTCACCGCCGGTGCCGGCACCGGCTTCCGCGCGCCCTCGGCGGACGAGCTCTACGACGCTTTCTCCGGCAACCCCACGCTCAAGCCCGAAGTCTCCCAGAACCTGGAGCTGGGTTTGCGCCAGAAGTTCGGCGCGGACCAGATGCTGTCGGTGAGCCTGTTCCACAACAAGCTGGACGACCTCATCGTGTTCGACCCGACTCCCACCCCTGGCCACAGCTTCGGCCAGAACCAGAACGTGGGCTCGGCGCGGGTGGAAGGCATCGAGGCGGAATACGCTCTGACGGCCGACGTCTGGTCCTGGCGCACCGACGCCATCTTGCAGAACCCGGAGAACCTGGATAACGACA
>DATGHI010000024.1:0-5073 GCA_035308065.1 Gammaproteobacteria bacterium
AGAAAGAGATGGACGCTCAGCGCGGACGTGCGCGGGCGGCAAGCCAATTCGGTGCTGACTACGGCCAGGATGTCGAGATCAAGGGCGAGACAGCGTTCAAGGGTTATGAGCAACTCAAGCACAAGGGCAGGATCACGGCGCTGTTCAAGGCCAAGGATGCGGTGCAGAAGCTCAGCGTAGGCGATCGGGGCATGGTGATCCTGGACGAGACGCCGTTCTATGCGGAGTCCGGCGGCCAGGTGGGCGACCAGGGCCTGCTCAAGGCTGGCGCCAATGAATTCAAGGTGGCCGATACCCAGAAACGGGGCGGCGGTGCCCACGCACATCTCGGCACGGTGACCAAAGGCGAGCTGAAAGTCGGCGACACGGTGGAAGCAGAAGTGGACGCGGCGCTGCGGGCGGCAACGGTCCTGAACCACTCGGCGACGCACCTCTTGCACGCGGCCCTGCGCAAGGTGCTCGGCACCCATGTGACCCAGAAGGGTTCGCTCGTCGTACCGGACCGGCTGCGCTTCGACTTTTCCCATTACCACGCGGTGACGCCGGAAGAACTCACGCGCATCGAAGATCTTGTCAATGACGAGATCCGCCGCAACGAGGCGGCAGACGTTAAGCAGATGGGCTACGACGAAGCCATCAAGTTCGGCGCCATGGCGCTCTTCGGCGAGAAGTACGGTAACGTGGTGCGGGTCATGAAGTTCGGCGATTTCTCCACCGAGCTCTGCGGCGGCACCCATGTGCACCGCACCGGCGACATCGGTCTCTTCAAGATCGTGAGCGAGGGCGGCGTGGCCGCCGGCGTGCGGCGCATCGAAGCGCTGACGGGCGCGGGCGCGATCGCCTGGGTACGGCAGGTGCAGCACGTGCTGCGCCAGACCGAGGAGATCCTCCGGGCCGGTCAGGATGATGTAGTTGCCAAGACTGAAGCGCTCCTGGAACGCAACAAGCAGCTGGAGAAGCAGCTCGCCCAGATGTCCGGAAAGCTCGCCTCCAACCGCGGCGATGAACTGACCTCCCAGGCCCAGGCCATCGGCCCCGCCAAGGTGCTGGCGGCGGCGGTGGACGGCGTGGATACCGCGGCGCTCCGGGACCTCCTGGACCAACTCAAGAACAAGCTGGGCTCGGCGGTCATCGTCCTGGGGGCTGCCAGCGAGGGCAAAGTGAGCCTCATCGCCGGCGTGACCCCGGATCTCACCGCCAAGGTCAAGGCCGGGGAGCTCGTCAACATGGTGGCCCAGCAGGTGGGCGGCAAGGGCGGGGGACGCCCTGACATGGCCCAGGCGGGCGGCAACGACCCCTCGAAATTGGATGCGGCGCTCAAGTCGGTCCCGGACTGGGTTAAGGGTAAAATCGTTTAAGTCTTTCCTCGGGATTTCCCCTTGGCCCTGATCGTCCAGAAGTACGGCGGCACGTCCGTCGCCGACTGCAGCCGCATCGAGCACGTGGCATCGAAGATCGCCGCGGCCCGCGAGCAAGGCCATCAGGTGGTGGTGACGGTCTCCGCCATGGCCGGCGAGACGGACAAGCTCCTGGGGCTCGCCCACCGCCTCATGACGAGGCCGAGTCCGCGTGAGTTGGACGTGCTGCTCGCTACCGGCGAGCAGGTGACCATCGCGCTGCTCTGCATCGCCCTGGAGAAGCGCGGCCTCAAGGCCCGCTCCTTCACCGGCGGCCAGGTGTGCATCCGTACCGACGGGGCGCACACCAAGGCGCGCATCCAGGAGATCGACACCGAGGCCTTGCGCGCCTGCCTGGCCGCGGGCTGTGTACCCGTAGTGGCGGGTTTCCAGGGCATGGACGGGGATGGCAACATCACCACCCTCGGCCGCGGCGGCACCGATACCACCGCCGTGGGACTCGCCGCCGCCCTCGAGGCGGACGAGTGCCAGATCTATACCGATGTGGACGGCGTCTACACTACCGACCCGCGCCTGGTGCCGGAGGCGCGGCGGCTCTCCCGCATCACCTTCGAGGAGATGCTGGAGCTCGCCAGCCAGGGCTCCAAGGTGCTGCAGATCCGTGCGGTGGAGTTCGCTGGCAAATACAATGTGCCCCTGCGCGTGCTGTCCACCTTCAAGGAAGGCGAGGGCACGCTCATCACCTACGAGGATCAAGCCGTGGAAGCCGCCCTGGTCTCCGGAATCGCTTTCAACCGCGACGAGGCGGAAATCCTGCTGGTGGGCGTGCCCCACGAAGCCGGCATCGCCTACCGCATCCTGGGGCCGGTCTCGGACGCCAACATCGAAGTGGACATGATCGTGCAGAACGTGGCCCGGGACGGGCGGCTGGACTTCGCTTTCACCATCCACCGCAACGACTATCCCCAGGTCATGGACATTTTGCGTGCGAACCTGCCGAAGATCGGCGCGGAACGCTTGCAAGGCAACGACCGGGTGGTGAAAATCTCGGTGGTGGGCGTGGGAATGCGTTCCCATGCCGGGGTGGCGAGCACCCTGTTCCGGGCACTGGCCGAGAAAGGCATCGAGCTGCGCATGGTGGCCACCTCCGAGATCAAGGTCTCGGTGGTGGTGGAGGAGCAGCACCTGGAGTCGGGGGTCAGGGCCCTGCACCAGGCCTTCGGTCTCGACGCCGTCCCCCAAGAGGATTTCCTGCACCGCGGCGCGGCCGGTTGAGCCCAAGCCGCATTCGGCGCAGAATACACACCGCCCCGCAGAGGGTGGCTCTATAAAGATGATTTAAAAGGACTTTTTTGAGGTGATTGGGATACAAGGCTACTCAAGGAGCATTTGAAATGCTGATCCTTACCCGCCGCGTGGGCGAGACGCTCATGATTGGCGACGAAGTGACGGTTACGGTCCTCGGCGTGAAAGGCAATCAGGTGCGGCTTGGCGTGAATGCCCCGCGCACGGTGGCTGTGCACCGTGAAGAGATCTACGAGCGCATCAAGCGCGAAAAGGAAGGCGGTGGCGGCGAACCACCGGAAGCCGGCAACAGCTGAAACTGGGGTATTTCGAGGGGGGAAGGGCCGGTTTTTGACCAGGCTCTGTCCTGCCCGGTATCATTGCGTCCCCTTGGCAGAAACCGGCTAGAACGGCCGGATAGGGCGAGCCGCAACGCGGCGAGCGCCCTGGCGATTACTCCAGGGACGGGTTAAGAGACTATTTTTAAACATTTAGCGTTTTTGGAGAGGTGGCCGAGTGGTCGAAGGCGCGCCCCTGCTAAGGGCGTATACGGGCTAAAACCTGTATCGAGGGTTCGAATCCCTCTCTCTCCGCCAGTTCCTAGTCCATGGCTGAGTCCGGGTTTACCCCAGCCAGCCAGCCGCCGCTACAATAGACCGACCGGCCCAGCATCGTCTTCTTCCTCGTGTCTTGCCGGCGCTTCGTCATCCGGTAACGTCCTGCATGAAAATCAAGATTTCCCTGTTGCTGCTCCTGGCTCTCGTCTGGCTGTACCCGGCCGCGCACATAGGTGCGGCCTCAGCCACCGTCGAGAGCAACGCCGCAGTGCTGGTGCCGGGCACGGGCCAAGCAGCGGTGGACAAGACCGTGGCTTACGTGCTCACCCACTATCATTACAGCCATGAGCCCCTGAATGCTGGGCTCGGCGGAGCGATATTCGACGAGTACATAAAGGAACTGGACGAGACCCACAGCTACTTCCTGCAGTCGGACATCGATTCGTTCGCCGTCTACCGTACGGGACTCGCCGATAGCATCAAGCAGGGCGACCTCAAGCCCGCGTTTGCCATCTACTCGGTATTCCACCAGCGTTTCGACACACGCATCGACTATGCGCTGGCGCTGCTGGACAAGGAGCCCGATCTCGGCAAGGACGAGTCCCTGCCGATTGAGGACAATCCGAAGGATTGGGCGGCGAGCCCGGCAGCGCTCGACGACCTTTGGCGCAAGCGGGTCAAGAACGACGTGATCGAGCTGATGCTGGACGGCAAGACCTGGCCGCAGGCTGCGGAACTCCTGAAGCACCGCTACAGCACCCTGCGTGACAGCGTCGACAAGCTGCAGAGCGATGACGTGTTCGCGAACTTCATGAACGCCTATACCCGGGCGCTTGACCCGCACAGTGAGTACTTCCCGCCGGTTGAGTACGACCAGTTCAAGACGCAGATGAGCCTGAAGCTCGAGGGCATAGGCGTGGAACTGCAGGTGGACGACGATTACGTGAAGATCGTGCGCGTGCTGCCGGGCAGCCCGGCCGCGCGCAGCGGCTTGCTGCACGCCGGCG
The DNA here is from genome assembly GCA_035308065.1 of Gammaproteobacteria bacterium. Classification (GTDB taxonomy): domain Bacteria; phylum Pseudomonadota; class Gammaproteobacteria; order Natronospirales; family REEB76; genus DASUBN01. Next base: position 4,207 of record DATGHI010000024.1, read on the forward strand.
ACCGAATCGCGGCGGTGGGCCAGGGCGACAGCGGTGATTTCGTGGACGTGGTGGGCTGGCGGCTCGATGACGTGGTGCGCTTGACCCGCGGGCCCAAGGGCACGGTGCTGCGTCTACAGATCCTGCCGTCCGACGCCCGGCCGGGCGCGCCGCCGAAGTCCATACGTCTGGTACGCGACGCCATCAAGCTCGAGGAGCAGGCGGCGCGGAGTGACGTGATCACCGTGCCACGCAACCAGGGTGAGGCGCATATCGGCGTGATCCGTATCCCCGAGTTCTACAGCGACTTCGAGGGACGCGACTCAGGCAATCCGGACTACAACAGCGTCACCCGCGACGTGCGCAAGCTGCTGCTGGACCTGGAAACGAAGCATGTGGACGGCGTGATCATCGACATCCGCAACAACGGCGGAGGCTCTCTGCAGGAAGCTGCGGATCTCGCGGGCCTGTTCATCCCCAAGGGTCCGATGGTGCAGTTGCGCAGCTCCAGTGACCGCATCACGGTTGTGCGCTCCACCACCACCCCGGTGTACACCGGTCCCCTGGCGGTGCTGGTGGATCGCCTGAGCGCGTCTGCCTCGGAGATCTTCGCTGCTGCCATCCAGGATTACCATCGCGGCCTGATCCTCGGCAATGACACCTACGGCAAGGGTGTGGCGACCCAGGTTGCCGACCTCTCGCAGATGATGGAAGACCAGCCCGATGCCGGGAGTCTGATGTTCGTCACGGACAAGTTCTACCGCGTGACTGGCGCGAGCACCCAGGACCGTGGCGTGACACCGGACATCGTCCTGCCCACGCAGATAAACCCGAAGCAGTTCGGAGAGGACACGGAAGACCACCCACTGCCGTGGGACACCATCTCGG